>JAIROB010000042.1 GCA_031257695.1 Treponema sp.
GCAGCTTGACAGGATTACGGCCAAAATCAATAATCGTCCCCGTAAGGCTTTAGGCTATCGGACGCCTCACGAGGTCTTTTCAGAGCGAAAATTCGCACTTCAGATTTGAACTGGCGAAGGTTAAAGATACCGCAGGGCTTGCCCTGCGGAGGTTCATTGTTTTTTGGCGAGCGGGTTCCGCTCCTATGAATTTTATTTACACAAAACTATTGACAGGCTCGCATTAACTTGACTATATTATTTATTTACACTTCCTAAGGTAGGTATTAAGCACATTGCTTCGCAATGCGTGCTCAAATGCGGGCGGCAAACGATTCCACTACCACCCCCTTTCAGACTTTGTTTGAGCGCAGCCCCGTGCCGACTGAAGGCGGGTCCATGGGGGGCCTTTGGTTGCGGGGCCTTTGTTTTTTTACCGACACCCCCATTACACAGTGTTTGTGCGTCCCCGGAACAGCGGTGTTTAACGATGGACAAAACAAAGAGCAAGTAGCAGGTAACGAGTTCTGTTTCCTGCCATCTGCTCCCTGCCATCTGCTCCCTGTTGCCCGCTTCCCCCTGTCACAGTTCCGCCCGGGAAATCTCCCGCACCGTGTAGGAAACCTTCTGGTCATTGATGGAGAAGTCAAACTGTTCGCCGGGCTTTTTGTTCAGGATGGCGCCCCCCAGCGGGGACAGGTAGGAGATGATCCGGTTATCCGGGTCGGACTCCCAGGGCCCCAGGATCGTGTACTCCTCGTTTTCGCCGTTTGAAGAGTTGTAGAGAAGCGCCTTGGTCCCGAAGGAAACCCTGCTTAGGTTGACCGTCGAGGGATCAAAAAGCTGCGCCCGGTCAATTTCGTCTTTCAGCTTGGCCGCGGTGGAGTTGAGCAGATCCTGTTTTTCCTTGGCCGCCTTGTATTCCGCGTTTTCCCGCAGATCCCCCAGGGAAAGGGCAAAGCCGATTTCCTTCGAGTTGAGGGGAATTTCCACGTCCATAATACGGGCCAGCTCCCGCTGCTTTTCCTCGAACTTAGCCATGGTAACCATGAGGCCCCGGGAAACGGTGGTTTTTTCGGCGTCCCCAAGGAACTTAAACGTGGGGTGTTTTTGGAGTATCCGGTTCCGCAGCGCAAGCTTTTCCGCAGGGTCAAGGTCCTTCACGTCGTCGATAAGGGTGTAGATACGCAGAATTGAATCCCTGTCCGCCTGATCAATAAAACTGCTGAGGGCGTCATCCTTAAAGAGCATGGCATATGCCTGTTTGTTAATCTTTCTGCTTTCCATGGTGTCCCGGCGGTTCTCAATATCCCGGTAGGCGCTGTTGAGAATATGCACAAGCACGATAAGCTGCCGCTCCGGGGTAAGGCCTGCCTTTTCAAACCAGGGTTCGTTTTTGTGGTTTTTAAGTATCCACAGCGCGGCTTCGCGGACTTCACGGTGATCCCGATAGTTTTCAAAACAGTGCTGGGTCATGGCAATGAGCTTGTCCTCGTGGCCTTCCTTTTTAAGGCTGGCGATGATGGATGCGGAAAGCGCGTAGGGAAAAAGTTTGACAAATATATCAGGCCAGTCGGGAACAAAACGCTGGATACAGCGCAGAAATTCTTCCCGGAGTTTGACGTCCTTGATCGCCAGGAGCAGGGAGGGGACGTCCTCAATGCCCCCAAATATGTCGATAAAGTTCAGGGAAAGGCCCGTTCCCAAATGGGGGAACCGGGCAACCAGGTCCTTCACAAGGAGGTAGGAAGCTGCCACTTGTTCGGTGATCTGCCCCTTTGTCCGCAGGTAGGCGGTGAAGTAGCCGAACATTTCGGTAAAAAATTCGGAATCCAGCTCCACATTTTTCTGGTCCACATAGTTCCGTATGGTGATAACCCGCTCAAAGAAATTCCGCTCCGCCTTGAATTCATTGTAGAGTTTTTCGTCCATGGTGATGGGTCGGTCCCGCACCGTAAAAACATCGATGTTGTCGGGGCTTACCCCAAAGCTGGGATCGGTCTTGAGGATCTCCCGGGCTTTGCCGCTCCAGGTGGCCCACTCCCCGGAGGAAAGAATATCGGGCACTAATTCTGCTTTTATGTGCTTTATATCACAGGTGTTATTAAAACTGCGGATAACCGTTTTCAAAGCCCATTCGGGATCGTCCTTTACCTTGTCATGGAGTTCATCCTTTTTCTTGGTGGCCTTGAGCACCCAAATATGGTTCTTTGATATGGTTTGCAGGGCATTTACCGCCATTTTAAGGTCCATGGAATGATCCCGCTTTTTGGAAAAATCGATGATGATTTTATCCCCCTGCACCCTGGCAATGCGGCCTATCCCCCAGGTCCTGTGGTAGACAAAGTTTCCCCTGTCAAAGGCTATGTGTTTTTCAAAATCCGTGATCGCCTCGTGGACGTTCCGCCATTTTTGGGTGAGGTTGGATATGCGGACGTATTCTTCCAACTGGCTGTGATCGGCGTATTTAATCCTGAAGCAGTCGACAATCTCCTTCCGCGCCGGATCGTCCCGTTCGTCGTACTGTAGTATGATCTTGCAGATATTGATAGCGGTCTCTATATCGTCCTTCTCCCTGCAGGAATTGTATACATCGTTGAGGAGCAGCACCGCCTTATCCTTGCTGATATTCTTGGCGATCTTTTTCTGAACGTGCAGGAAAAAGTCCACATCCTCTTTATTATACTCGATAAGTTTTGTCCAGATTTCCCTGACATTGGTGAAGAGTTCCTTGTTAATGTACCTGTGCAGGGCCTTCTTGTAGTAGTCCACCGCCTCCGCGACATTGCCCTGTTTCTCGTAGTATTCCCCCAGGGACTTTGCCAGATCCGCCTCTTCGTAGTCCACCTTGACCAGCCGTTCCCAAACGCCGTAGAGGGCCTCCTCTTCGTTGTCGTTCTTGTAACACTCCGCCAGGGTGCGGAGGGCGAACTTCGATTCCCCGTAGTCCAGGATACGCTCGCAGAGGTACTTCACGATGCCCCACTTGTGGTTGTCCACAAAAATGGCAACCAGGTTTATCAGCGCGGAATCGTCGATGAGCTGGCGGGACAGGGCGATCATCCCTGAAAGGTAAAGGGCAATGATGCTGTTCTTTGTATGCGCCAGGTGCTCGTCGCAGAGGGTTTTCAACGCGTCCGCGGCGGGCCTTTCCTGGTATCCCTTTAAAACGACATCCAGCTCTTTAAACTGGTTGGTAGAATAATTACTGAGGGTGGCGCGGGTCCACTTCTCCTCATTGAGCATTTCCTGCACATTCTTCAAAAGAGCTTCAGACATCTCACATCTCCATGCAAAAAAACTAGAGCGTATACCGCTCGTAAACGGCGGCATCCAAAAGTTTAATTTTCAGCAGGGTCTCCGCTATTATCTGGGGATCCTCCTGAACATTCTCGTAATAGTCTATCAACCAGAAATACCTGTTGATCAGCCGGGGGATAAGAAGCTCCGGTTCTTCCTGTTTGCTCCGGAGCGCAAATTCCAGGGCAAAGATCGACTGTTTCAAACGGCCCAATTCAACCTGCTTGAGCTCCCGCTTGACTGAAAATATGCCGTACAGGGAGCCGTAAATGGGTATCCATTCCAAAAGCTCCCTGCCCGTGTACCCCAGCGCCTGCACCCTATCCCGCAGCCGCAGAATCATCTCCGATTCCATGGACCGTATATCCACCTTTTGGGGGTCCATAAAAAACGCCTCCCGAAACAGGGCTTTGGCGCTCCGGGTCTCGTCCATGAGGGCGTTTACATCCGCCAGTTGGGACAAAACATCCCCGTCCTCCCGTTTAAACCGGACCGCCTGTTCCAGATACTTGAGGGCTTCCTCGTAATTCCCCACCCCCTTGTAACAGCGGCCCACCTGCAGCAGCAGTTCCGGATCATGCCGGTTCACCCCGTCCCCCAGTATATCCTGAAAGGATTGCAGGGTGGCGGAGAGCACAAACCGCTTGATCGCATAGTGGCAGGGGTCGTATTCGGAATTCTCCCCCCAGCCGATGCGGTCCAGAAAGCTGTAGAAAGCGTCCCACTGGGAGAGGATAAACTTCCCCCTGGCATAGACATCGCCCTGCCTCTGCTGCCGGGCCGCGCCCTGCGCCACTTCATCCGCTCCCCTCATCCGCTCCTCCCACCAGTTGATGCACTTGAGGGCGTGCAGCACCTCCGAATTCTCAAAGTCAAGCCGCAAGGCTTCCTCCAGGGCTTCTTTTGCCGAGCCAACGTCGGAGTTTTTCAAATTTTCGTATGCCTTCTGAATGAGCCTCGGCACAGATTGTTCTTCGTTCATGGCTTGCATAAATTACGGCTTTCTGGTAAAAGTATTTTTTTATTATACCATTTACGCGGTTCTTTACAAGTGGTCGTTGCCCCGGTATTATTGGCCTATGATCATGCCCATAATTGCGCCTTCCGCGCTTTCCGCGGACTTCTCCCGTATGGCCGAAGCGGTGGCCCTTATGGGGGACTCCGGCGCGGAATGGATACACCTCGACGTGATGGACGGCAATTTTGTTCCCAACATAAGTTTTGGCCCCAAGATGGTGGCGGATATGCGGCCCCATTCCTCCCTGGTCTTCGATGTGCACCTGATGATACAGAATCCCCTCAATTTTGTGGATGAATTTGTCCGGGCGGGGGCGGACTATATCACCTTCCACGCCGAAGCCGCGATCCATTCCCACCGGATCCTCCAGGCTATCCACGAAGGGGGCAAAAAAGCGGGGATCAGCATTGTGCCTTCCACGCCGGCGCAGGCCATAGCGCCCCTGCTGCCATTCGTGGAGCTTGTCCTGGTGATGACCGTCAACCCCGGCTACGGCGGCCAGCCCCTCATTCCCGAATGTTTTGAAAAGGTTCGGGAGCTCAGGGCGCTGCGGGAGCCGCTCAGGAGGGAGGGCAGGGGGGATTTTCTCCTTTCCGTGGACGGGGGCATCAACGAATCCACCGCCGCCGCGGCCCGGGAAGCGGGGGCGGACGTGCTGGTGGCGGGCTCGGCTTTCTTCAATGCCCCGGACAAGCGGGTTCTGACGAGGCGTTTGAAGGGTTTGCCCTAAGTGAAACTTGATCCGATTCTGACCCGGGGCGTCCGCCTCCTGTGGCGGGGCAGGTACGGGGATGTGATAAGCATACTCCAGCCCGAGGTGGTCCGGTACCACGATTCCTTTAACTACTACTATATATTGGGAAGCGCCTGTCTGCGGGCCGGCGACATGGGGGGCGCCTTTGACTACTACAAACGCGCCCGGGAGATCAAGATGCGGGAGCCCCTGGTATTGCTGGGGATGGCGGTGTGCTACCTCAACCGGGGCGATACGGGAAAAGCGGTGGATCTCTATCTGGAGGTCCTGGATTTGGACCCCGGGAACAGGATTGCCAAAAGGGGTTTGCAGACGCTGCGAAAACACGGCGGAAACATCCAGGGCTGGAGGGATTCGGGGAAGGCGCCCCGGCTTTTTCCGCCCCTGCCCAAGCCGTCCCTGAGCCCGGCCCGTATTCTGGTCCCGGCCGCGCTGTGCCTTCTGGTCCTGGCCCTGGCGGGGGGCGTTTTGGCAAAGCTGGGGGTGCTTCCCCCGGGCAAGGCCGCCGGGACGGAACGGGCGGGCATTGCCGGCATAGCCCTGGAACGGGAGGATCGGGAATCGCCGGTACAGATAGGCGGAAGCTACCGCTACATCCTCACCGGCGGCGAGGTGTTGAAGCTCTACGAAACAGGGCGCCGGCTCTTTGCCGAATACCGCGACGAGGCCGCCAAGGTCAGCCTGAACCGTATTATCGAATCCAACGCCTCCGACCCGATTAAAAACAAGGCCCGGCTCCTCATCTCCTACACGGAGGTTCCCGGTTTTGACACCCTCAAGGACCGGTTTCCCTACGCCGAAGTTCGGTTGGATCCGCTTTTATACCGGGACTGCTACGTTGTCTGGCAGGGCATGGCGACCAACCTCAGGGAAGGGGAGGCCGCCACCGCTTTCGATTTTCTGGTGGGCTACGACACCCGCTCCAAACTGGAAGGCATAGTCCAGGTGCGGTTCGACTTTTCCGTCACCCTCGCCGTTGAACGCCCCCTGGAAGTCCTGGGCCGCGTAATCCCGGTTTCCACCCCGGCCGGCGAGGAGGGCATACGCCTGGAGGGAATCGCCCTGCATCAGTCTTCGTCACTTAACCCGGGTGGCAAGTAGCAGTATCCGCTCCACCGGCTTTATCCGTTCTGGTTAAACAGGTACGGTTCCTTAAAGTAGGTTTCCGCGTTGAAGGGTTCCATCAGCGTGGCCACGGAGCTATTGGTAACCACGGTGTTGACGACCCGGGCGGAAAGCCCCGCTGAGGGCACCACTTCCAGGTTGGGGATGTCGCCGTGCCCCGCGCAGTACACCGTGTCCGTAACGATGATGTGTTTAAGGAGCCCTTCGGCGCGCAGTTGGGAGATCTTTTCCGCGGCCGGGGGCGAAAACAGGGCGTGGGTGGCGATGATGTTGATCTCCGCCGGTTTCAGGGGCTCCAGCGCGTGAATGAGGCTGGTTACGGATCCCGCGGTGTCTACCATGTCGTCCACCACCCACAACACCTTTCCCGCTATGGGCTCCGCGGACAGGATGTTAATCGATTCTATGCTGTTGGGCCTGGAATAATCCCGCTGTTTATGGGCCACCACCAGGGGCGCCATAAACGCGTTGGCGAACTGCCTGGTCAGTTTTTCGCCCCCCGCGTCCACGGAGCAGAAAGCCCAACTGGGGCGCACCACCTGTTCCAGGGTTTCCATGTCCCGGATATAGGTGTCGCAGAGGTATTTTTTCAGCAGGGTCAGCGCGGGAATATCGTCGATAAGGCAGATCGTGGGGTCCAGCATGGACTTGGACTTGTCTGAATGGAGCTGGTAGGTAACGATGTGGTTGGCTCCAAGGCTCGAAAGGATCTTGAAGTGCACCCAGAGCCCCACGGAGTTGCGCCGCGTGGTCCTGTCGGATCGGGAACAGGAAACAAAGGGCTCAAAAACGGTGATCCGCTGCGCCTGGGAACGTTTCAGCGCGTCAATGGCCTGGTAGAGCTCAATCTTCGCCTCCTCAACGCTGATGTCCTCGTCGTTTTTGGCGCAACTGGTAATGAGGACCACATTTTTTCCCCGCAGGGGTTTTGTGACCGCAATCTCCATCTCGCCGTCCGCAAAACGCTTGGCCTGGAGGGTCTCTACCCTGTCTATCGAATCTCCCAGGGAAGTAATGCTGGGGAACTTTTGCAGTTCCTCAACAACACGGGCGGCATAATGTTTCATTGAACGGGTGGCTGTAACAATAAAATCATCCATCGATATAAAGCCCTCCCTGCTGCAACCACTATAAAGGCGGTTTGCAGATTTGACAAGTCCTACAGCGAGGCCCGGTAGTTCCCCAGGAAGTAAAAACTTTCCGTCTTGGTCTTGAGCTCCTGCGCCACCTCGTCGAAGGCCTCCTCCGTGGGGGGGAGGACCACGTCAACATAGAACTGATACTCCCAGGGCTTGCCCTGGATGGGCCGGGATTCCAGCTTGGACAGGTTGATCCCCCGCTCGCTCATGATCCGCAGGCAGGCAAAGAGGCTCCCGGGCTCGTCGTTTACCGAAAACACCAGGCTGGCCTTGTTGGCGCTCCCGAAACCCAGGCTGGGGGGGACCGGCGCAGCGCCGCTGCCGTCCCGCCGGGCGATGATCATAAACCGAGTGTAGTTGAGGGGGTTGGTTTCGATGCCGGCCCGCAATACCTTGAGGCCGTGGGCCTTGGCAGCGGCCTCCCCCGCAATAGCCGCCACCTTGGTGGCCCCTTCCCGGGCGATGGAAGCCACCGCGGTGGCGGTGTCGTTGCAAGCCTCCAACTGCCAGTGGGGGTACTTGTCCAGGAATTCCCGGCATTGGGCAAACCCCTGGGGATGGCTGCGGACAATGCTGATGTTTTCCAGCTTTGCGTTCTCGTCGGCGATAAGGCAGTGGACAATCCTGAGTTTCAGCTCCCCGACCATGGCTATGTCGGGGTAGCGGAGCAGGAGATCGTAGTTCTCGTGCACCGAACCGGCCAGGCTGTTTTCTATGGGCGCCACCCCGAAACCCGCGGTCCCGTCCAGCACCGCGTCAAAGATTGCCCGGAAGGAAGCCACCCCCAGCCGGGGCGTGTCCTCCCCAAAGGCCCGCATCAGGGCCTGCTCGGCGTAGGCGCCGTTTTCGCCGGAAAAAGCCACCTTGTCGGACAGGGGCTGGGCCGTGCCGTCCTCAGCGCCGCTTCTCAGGGAAACCGATCCCCCCGCAGCGCTCCCGGCCGCGGGCTGCGGGGTGCGGAGCAGCTCCTTGCCCACCACCGGGGCCAGGGCTTCGATGTCCCGCATGAGACGCTCAAACTGTTCGGGGAACAGGGACTGGGGCCCGTCGGAAAGCGCCTCGTCCGGCCTGGGGTGCACCTCCACCGTAAGGCCGTCCGCTCCCGCGGCAACCGCGGCCAGCGCCGCGGGGCTCACCTTGGCGCGGATGCCCACCGCATGGCTGGGGTCCACCAGCACGGGCAGGTGGGAGAGGCCCTTTACCACGGGGATGGCGGAAATGTCCAGGGTATTGCGGGTATAGGTTTCGAAGGTGCGGATCCCCCGCTCGCAGAGCACCACCTCGCTGGTCCCCGCTGCCAGAAGATACTCCGCGGACAG
>JAIROB010000093.1 GCA_031257695.1 Treponema sp.
AGGCTGTTCCAAAACCCCATGGTTTTTCCACAGCCTCTTGGGAAAAGCGGTCTAAAGCCCGCTTTTCCCCTTAAATCTAAGGTTGCTGTTCCAAAAACTGAAGTTTTGGAACAGCCTCATTTATAAAACATCACACTTTTTTGTCTCGCTTGCAAGCCCTTTTTGGCAGGAGCAAAATCGTTTCTCTACGCGCCGCTTCGCTCCGGACTCTTTTGGGCTCTGCGTACAGCGCGGGGCAGAGAAAGGACGATTTTGAACATGAGGCTCTTCGCTTTCCCTTCAAGTTTTTTTAGGCAGCCCCTGCAAAAAGCGGAGCAGCGGCTCCTCCCAAGGCTTGCCGGGGGCCGGGCTTTCGTCCATAAAACGCCGGTACAGGGCGATGATATGGTTCCGGATCAGCGCCCCCTCCGCGGCGGGGATTCCCGGCAGGGCGCCCCGGCGGGCGAAGAGCCGGGAAACAAAGCGCTCCGCCTCAGACCGGGGGAACAGGGCGGGGTCGAAGCGGCTCATGGCGTACATGGCTGCGGACACGCAGTTGACGCTGTGCTGCTTTACATACAGGATCGCCTCGGTGATCAGAGCGGCGCCGGCGTTGACTTCCTCAATCTGCGTTTCCAGCGCTTCCCCGGCGCCAAAGGAGCGGAGTATGCGCCGGAAACGGGTGTAGCTCAGGATCATCACCATCACGTGAAGGCTGGGGATGCACATCAGATGGGGGTCTGTCAGGTGGATCAGGAAAAACCGGGGCCGGGCTATGTAGTAGGGGCGGCGGGTGGTGGACATATTTTTTGAGTAGACCTCCGCGGAGAACCGGTAGAGCCGGTCCATGGACTCAAGAAATTCCTTTACCGGCGCCAGGGCTCGGCGGCCATAGCGCGTAAGCAGAAAGCCGAGGATCCGAATCCAGAAGGCTACAAAGTCGAGGTACACGTCAACCCAGCGGGGGATAAAGGGAACCTTGGCGTCCAGGGGATGATCCACCGGCGTGACGGGGATGCGCCCCGGAAACAGGACCGCTTTGTATTGAAGAAAAAAGAAATTGCGAAGGATCGACGCCATGCATTTAAGGGCCGGCCCCCGTAGAACCGGGCGGGTCAGAATCCTCAATATTGTCAGGGCGCTTGATTGATCCAGCGCCGCGCCGTCCTTTGCCTTATCCGCCATAGTGGTCTATACTATCGAAAAGGCATCGAAATAACCAGCGAATTTTATTGTGACGGGAGCGTTGTATGGTGGGACCGGTGGTTAATGCGGCGGCGATTGTGGCGTGCGCCTTGGCGGGGCGTTTTCTGGTCCGGGGTATTCCGGAGCGGGTTGAGGAGATTGTCAAGAAAGCTATAGGCCTTTCCATTATCTACGTGGGTTTAAAGGGCGCCATGGACAACCAACGGGTCCTGCTGCTGATTATGAGCATGGTTATCGGCGCGGTCATTGGGGAATTGATCAATATCGACCGGCTGATGAACCGTTTCGGGGCCTGGACGGAGCGGAAACTCGGGATGAGCGGCGGGACCTTTGCCAGGGGCTTTGTTTCCGCCAGCATACTGTTCTGCACCGGATCCATGGCTATTGTGGGGTCCATGCAGAGCGGGCTCCAGGGCAACCACGAGACCCTTTTTGCCAAATCCATCCTGGACGGCTCCATTTCCCTGGTCTTCGGCGCCTCCATGGGCATAGGGGTGGCCTTTGCCGCCATTCCGGTGCTGGTCTACCAAGCGGGGATAGCCCTGGCGTCCATGGCGGTGAAGGACCTGCTCAGCCCGGAGATCATCCGGGAAATGTCCGCGGCGGGGAACCTCCTGGTGGCGGCCATCGGCCTCAATTTCCTGGGGGTCAAGGAGATCCGGGTGGCCAACCTCATCCCCGCGGTCTTTATCCCCTGGGTGTATCTTGGGCTGGAAACCATGCTGCAAAACCTTTAATATAAGCTCAAAAACAGGCTCAAACAGCCGATAAGATAAGGAACGCCCGGAGCCGGTTGTGACGGTCCGGCGCCATAGAGAGGACCATTTTGGCAAAAACTAATCCCATATTCGCATACACGGAAACCCGGATAAAAACGGCCAGCCAGGGCCAGCTCATCATCATGCTCTATAACGAGGCGGTGAAACGGCTGGATCATGCCCTGGATCTGCTGGAACGAAACAATTCCGGGAAAAAGAACCCCAACAGGATTGAACAGATCAGCAAATCCATCCTGAAGGCCCAGGAGATCGTCACCGAGTTGATGGTTTCCCTGGACTTTGACCAGGGCGGGGAAATCGCCAAAAATCTCTTTTCCCTCTACACCTGGTTCAACCAGGAGCTGTTGGCGGCGAATATCAACCAGGATCCCCAGCGTCTCTCCGCGGTTCGCAATATGCTGAACGATTTACGGAGCGCCTGGAGCGAAATTGTCGCGAAAAACTCCGCCGAAGGGATAGACCCGCCCTCGGTGGGCCTCAACATCACCGGCTAGGAGCGGCGCATGGCCCGGCTTGCAGGCTCCGAAGAGCTTAGCCAAAGGATCGCTGCGCTGAGACGCTTTCGGGAAATGCTCCTTGCCCAGCGGGACCGTTTCCGGGAGTACCTCGCGGTGCTGGACAAAGAGCCGGAGGTTATCGCCCGGGGCGATACCGGGGCGCTCCTCTCGTATGTAGAGCTGGAAGAACACATCGTCAGGGACATTTTCAATATACAGCGGGTTATCGACCCCCTGGAGGGTCTTTGCCACGATCTTGCCGCGTTCGGCGGCGGGACAAAGGACGCCCGGACCGGGGAAGAGGCCGAGCTTGGCAGCCTCAAGGCGGCGGTGGAGCGGCTTAAGGAAGAGGCTGTGGCCAACGCTGCGCGGAACCGCGGCCTGCTGTCCGGGCGGATGGCGGAGATCCGCGCCGAAATCAAGGGACTCCGGGGAAACCCCCACGCCGCCCGGCAATCCATCTATGCCGATGGCGGCAGGCCCTTGATGATTGACGTGGAGGGTTAACGGGCCCTGCGCCGGCGGCAGCATGGAGTATTTATCCCTTTCCTGATATACTTTGCCCATGTCTACTCTAGCGCCCCTCTATCTAATCGACGCCTACGGGCTTATTTACCGGTCCTACTTTGCCTTTATGAACCGGCCCCTGCGGAACAGCCGGGGGCAGAACGTGTCCGCGCTTTTCGGCTTTGCCCGCGCCCTGGTGAGCCTTTTGGACGAGGGCGCGCCCGCGGCGGATCCCTCGGG
>JAIROB010000148.1 GCA_031257695.1 Treponema sp.
CTCCGCCGGGTTTCTGCTTCGTAGTGGGCTTCCCTTCCCGTGTATATCCCTTCGCCGCTATTCCGGTTCAGTTCCCGGTATACAGCGCTGAGGTCTTTGCCCAGGATGACTGAGATAACGTCCTTGTGCAGGCCCATGCCTATCATGGCCTGTAGCGCGTTTCTTTCGTCTATAGTATAGTGGGCATAGGGCATCGTCTTCCTCCGTTGAATATGTTTTGCAACTTCATTCTATCGGATTTGACGATGCCCTTTCTATGCCTTACCTTTTTTGCACTTCAGATTTGATTTGGCCTTCAAAGAATTAAGAATACCCGGCTCAAGGTCTTTGTTTTTATGGACAGGCACAGACAGGACTACGCCATTTTTCCGCATAATGCGGTGGATCCGCTTACCCTATCCAGTACCCAGCCGTCTTGCATCAACTTTTTAACAAAATCCTTGCCGCTCATAGGCATAATATACACCTTATATGGTGTATGTGTCAAGAAATTTTTTCCCTGGCCCTCAAATGCTTGACAATGCGTATATTCTATTATTGTATGTATGCAATAAGCCGTCCTAGACGGTCGCCAAGCGGCTTCTTGAGGAATAGGAATAATAATAAGGTATCTGCGCTACAGGAGGAAAGCAGTGATTGTCAATAACTTACTTATCAAATTAAAGGACAGCAGCAAGGAAAAACTGGAAGAGGCAAAGAGTGTCTTGCTGGGGTTAAAGGGCAAGATCCCCGTTCTTTTGGACAGCCGTGTGGAAGTCGATATTAAGGCCGGCAAATCGTCCTATGATATTATGCTCATAAACAGCTTTAATTCGGCGGAGGATTTGCAAATATATTTGGACCATCTCGTTCATAAGAAAGTGGCGGACTATATAACCCCGGCAATGGAAAAGGCAGCGTCCCTTTGCTATGAAGCAAAGTAATAATTGAGCCGTATGATCGCTGCAGAAAAACTACGCGGGGCGATTCTGTCGAATTAGCAGGTTTTGTGACGGCTCTTTCCCGGCCTTACAGCTTCAGCCGCTCCGCGTGGCGGTAGGCTTCCGCGCGAAGGGCCTTGACTTGATCGTCCTCCAGGTATTCGTCGAAGGGCATCATCCGGTCGATGATCCCCCCGGGAATGGCGCCGGGGACTATTTCCACGATCCGGTTGGCCACGGAACCCACAAACTCGTGGTCGTGGGAGTTAAAGAGCGCTACCCCGGGGAAGGCGATGAGCCCGTTGTTGAGCGCTGTAATCGCTTCCAGGTCCAGGTGGTTGGTGGGTTCGTCCAGGATCAGCACGTTGGCGCCGGAGAGCATCATCCTGGCGAGCATACACCGCACCTTTTCGCCCCCGGAAAGGACGTTCACCGGCTTGAGGGCTTCGTCGCCGGAGAAGAGCATACGCCCAAGGAAGCTCCGCACATAGGTTTCGTCCTGGTCCGCCGAGTACTGTTTGAGCCAGTCGACGATGGGCAAATCGGAGTTAAAAAAACTGCTGTTTTCTTTGGGGAAATACGAGAAAGCCGCGGTCTGCCCCCAGTAGCAGTCCCCCGATTCGGGCTTGGCGGCCCCCGCCAGCGCGTCAAAAAGGCTGGTCTTGGCCAGATGCTCCGACCCCACAAAAGCTATCTTGTCGTTTCGGTTGACGGTAAAAGTAAGCTCCTGGAATAATTCTCCGCCAACGGCGTTTTCCAGCGCTACCCGCAGTTTTTCTATCCGCACAACGTTGTTGCCAATTTCCCGGTCCGGCTTGAAGGCCGTAAAAGGAAACCGCCTGCTGGTGACAGTAATATTATTGAGATCCAGTTTTTCCAGCACCTTTTTGCGGCTTGTGGCCTGACGGCTCTTGGCGGCGTTGGAGGAAAAGCGCTGGATAAATTCCTTGAGCTCCCTGGCCTTCTCCTCGTTTTTCTTTTGCTGCTCCCTGGCTTGGCGCTGGAGCATCTGGCTCATCTGGTACCAGAAATCGTAGGTCCCCGAATAGAGGGAGATCCTGCCAAAGTCAATGTCGCAGATATGGGTGCACACAGCGTTGAGGAAGTGCCGGTCATGGGAAACCACGATCACCGTATTGGGGAAATCCATGAGGAATTCCTCCAGCCATGCGATGGATTCCAGGTCCAGGCCGTTGGTGGGCTCGTCCAGGAGCAGCACATCGGGATTGCCGAAAAGCGCCTGGGCCAGGAGCGCCCGGACTTTCTTGGACTCGTCCAGATCCGCCATGAGCTTCCCGTGATCCTCCTCGTCCAGGCCCAGCCCGGAAAGGAGCTGCCCCGCCTGGGCCTCCGCTTCCCAGCCCCCCAGTTCCGCAAAATCCGCCTCCAGCTCGCTGGCCTTCATCCCGTCCGCTTCGGTAAAGTCCTCTTTGGCGTAGATAGCCTCCCGCTCCTTGAGGACCCCGTAGAGCTTCCCGTAGCCCATGATCACCGTTTCCAGGGCGGAGTGGTCTTCAAAGGCAAAGTGGTCCTGCCGCAGCGCGGCCAGCCGCTCGCCGGGGCTGATGGACACATCTCCCCTGTCGTATTCGGCTTCCCCGGAAAGTATTTTGAGAAAAGTAGACTTCCCCGCCCCGTTCGCGCCGATGACGCCGTAACAGTTGCCGGGGGTGAATTTAAGGTTCACGTCCTTAAAAAGAACGCGTTCCCCAAAGCCGAGACTGAGATCGGTAACGGTAATCACTGTTTATGCTCCAAAGTCTGAAAAACGCTATCCCTTCCTGAATATCCCCAGGATTTTGCTCAACAGGCCCTTTTTTGCCCCGTCCTTTGCGGCTTCCCGGGACGCGGCCGGGGCTTGGGTTCTTTGGCCCGCTTGTTGGGTCTGGCCGGACCGCTGATCCGGGCGCTGCCGGTCCCGGTTACGGCGGCTTCCACCTTCCCGCTGCTGCCGGGCGCCGGTCCTTTGGCCGGAAGGGCCCGGCGCGGCGCCGCTCCGGGGCGGGTTTTCGTATCGCTGCTTGTAGTAGGCCATCCGCTCCTCCTGGGAAAGGCTCGCCAGTTCCGACGCGTCCCGGGATTTGGCGCTCCGCGCCCCCGCTCCGCGGCCGTCCCCCCGGTTCGCTCCCGCTTCGCCGCGGGGACGATCCGGGCGGGGCCTCGGCCCGTTTCGCCGCTGCGGGGCCGCCGGGCTTTCCCGCCGCCCTTCGCCGCGGGGCTGGAAAGAGCCCGCCCGCCGCTTGTTCCGGCCCCGGCTGTCCCGGCCCCTGTCGTCCCGGCGGCTCCTGTCGTCGTAGGTGGCGGAACGGACACGCATACCCGCGCTCTTGTCCTGTCCCATGAGGCTTTCGTCGGCGACCGCGGTGGGTATCTTTTTTCCTATATACCGCTCGATGCTGGGCAGTTCGTACACGTCCTGCTCGCTGGCCAGGGAAACCGCTTTGCCGGTTTTTCCCGCCCGGGCGGTGCGGCCTATGCGGTGGACGTAATTTTCCGCCTCCACCGGGAGATCGTAGTTGATCACCATGGCCAAATCGTCAATATCCAAACCCCGGGCCGCCACATCCGTAGCCACCAGGAACCGGGTCTTCCCTGCCTTGAGATCATCGATGATCTTGAGCCGCCTGGACTGGGGCAGATCCCCCATGATAAATTCACAGTCAATGCCGTTGAGATCCAGCCGTTTGGCAACGACTTCGGTGTACTTCTTGGTGTTGCAGAATATAATGGCGCTTTCGGGGTTTTCCCGTTCCAGGATGCCCAGGAGGAACTTCATCTTGTCATCGCTGTGGACGTGGTAGAGGATCTGCTCAACCTCGTCGACGGTCACCGTTTCCGGCTTAATTTCAATTTCCCGGGGGGACTTGGTGTACTCCCAGGCGAGGTTTTTCACCCACGCGTTGAGGGTGGCGCTGAACAGCATGGTCTGCCGCTTGTCCGGCGGCGGCACCACCTTGATGAGTTTCCGCAGATCCGGGTAAAAGCCCATGTCGAACATACGGTCCGCCTCGTCCAGCACCAAAAAGGCGATGTCCATGAGGTTCATGTAGCCGGAACTGTTCAAATCCAGCACCCGGCCGGGGGTCCCCACCAAAATCTGAGCGTTATCCCGCAGCAATTGCTGCTGCTGGCCGTAGCCGACCCCGCCGTAGAAGCTCCCCGCCACAAAGGGGAGGTATTTTCCCAACTGCTTCGCCTCCTCCTCCACCTGGACCGCCAGTTCCCGGGTGGGCACCATGATGATGGCTTTTTTCCCGTTGATAAGGGGCTCCGAGAGGAGGCGCTGAAATATGACAATCAGATAGGCCGCTGTTTTTCCCGTGCCGGTCTGGGATTGCACATAGAGGTCCTGGCCTCCGAAGGCGCTGGAAAGCACCTGTTCCTGAACGGGCATACAAGTCACGTACCCCATCTCCGCTATGCCCCGCTGGAGATCGGGGTTCAAATTAAATTCGCTGAATTCCATGTTACTTTATTATACAAAGTTTTGGGGAATGTGTGAAGCGTCCAGGACTTCTCATTATAGACGAACCACTAACCACACCAACGACACGAACCTGTTTAACGGATAATTCTGATGATTTCTGCTGGCGAAACAATATCCAGGGCGTATTAGAACTTATCCCTAAATAGCCAATTGAACTTCTCCGATAGTGTAAAGGAGGAGAGAAGAGAGGATGAAACAAAAGCAGTCATGGGAAATAACCGATGAATTTTGGAAGGCGGCGGAACCGATGATACCGTTGAGGAAAGGACGGAACCCCGAGAAAGCATACCGCCGCAGACCAGGCGGAGGCCGCCGCCCCTTGGACAGCCGCAAGGTTCTTGAAGCGATTTTTTTCGTCCTGCGCACCGGAATACAATGGAAGGCCCTCCCCCGGGAGTTTGGCGCGGCAAGCGCAGTGCATCGTTATTTCCGGTATTGGCGCGAACAGGGATTTTTTGAAGCGCTCTGGGCAGCCGGGCTTGAGGCATACGATGAAGCCGTGGGCATCAACTGGATCTGGCTGAGCGCCGATGGTTGCATGACCAAGGCGCCCTTAGCACAGGAAGCGGTAGGGAAAAATCCCGCCGACCCCGACCGGGGGAAAAAAAGGAAGCAAACGCCCTATTCTCGTCGACGGCGCGGGGGCGCCTCTGGCGTTGGCGGCAACCGGGGCTAACCGCCACGATGTGTCACAACTGGAGGCCCTGCTGGACGCAATCC
>JAIROB010000153.1 GCA_031257695.1 Treponema sp.
TACCGCACCAGGGACATCACCTATATCATGGACGGGCCCTGCTCCTGCGGCAGAACCACCCTCAGGATGCACCGGCTCTTTGGCCGCACCGACGATATGCTGATCATCCGGGGGGTCAACGTCTTCCCCAGCCAGATCGAGCACGCCCTCTTTGAAATTGAGGGCACCGAGCCCCAGTACCTGATCGTGGTGAACCGGGGGGAATCCCGCCTGGACGAGGTGGAGCTCCAGGTGGAGGTCAAGCAGGAGTTCTTTACCGACGAAACCAAGGGCCTGGAGGCGCTGCGGAGCAAAATTCAGGATGTGATGAAGTCCAGGCTCCAGATTGGGGTCAAGGTGAAACTGGTGGAGCCCAAAACCATCGAACGGTCCATAGGCAAGGCAAAGCGCGTCATCGACAATCGCACTATATAGGGGGAGAGCTTATCATGCAGATCAAACAAATATCGGTATTTCTGGAAAACAATGCCGGCCGGCTGGGGGAGGTGACCCGGGTCCTCGCGGAAGCGAACATCAATATCCGGGCCATAAGCATCGCTGACACCGCTGATTTCGGCATACTCCGGCTCATCGTGGACAAAAGCGGCGATGCCATCGAGGCGCTGACCAGGGGAGGCTTTACCACCCGCCTGAGCGACGTGGTGGCGGTGGAGATTGGGGACACCCCCGGCAGCCTGGCCAGGGTGATGGAGCTCTTCCAGAAGTCCAACGTAAACATCGAATACCTCTACGCGTCCCTGGAAGGCACGGCAGGCAAGGCGGTGGTTATCTTTAAATTGGAAAATTTGGAGCAGGGCTTGAAGATTGTTGCCGATAACGGCCTTTCCATGGTTGATAAATTCTGATTTATGCCCCTACTATAGTTACGAGTGTAACTACAAAGAAAGCTGAGAAGCGCAGGGGTTTGCCATGAAGATTCTGATGACCGCCACGGAGGCCGTGCCCTATGCCAAGACAGGGGGTCTCGCGGATGTGGTGTCCTCCCTGTCCCTTGGGTTGGCAAATTTGGGGCACGACGTGCGGATCGTCCTGCCCCGGTACTATGGCGTTGACCGGAGGGCGCTGGTCAAACTTGAGGGCGCCATGGGGGTCCGTATGGGGAGCGGCGAGGAATGGTGCGCGGTCTACACAGCGGAGCTGCCCGGGTCCCCCCCCGCACACCCTGTAAAAACGTATTTTATCGACCACGAAAAGTTTTTCGGCAGGGACGGCATCTACGGGTCCCCTTCGGAGCCGGATTATCTGGACAATCCCCGGCGTTTCGCGTTTTTCAGCCGCTCGGTCTTCCATCTCTGCCGTAAAATTGCCTGGTTTCCCGACGTGTTCCACTCCCACGACTGGCCCACAGCGCTGGTCCCGGTCTTCCTCAAATTCTCGGAGCGCCGGGAGGAATTTGCCTCCGCCGTGTCGGTCCTCACGGTCCACAACCTGGGCTACCAGGGGGTCTACAGCAGGGACAATTTCTGGTACACCAACCTGAGCTGGAACGACTTCTACGCCGCGGGTTTTGAGGACTGGAACATGATGAACCTCCTCAAGGCGGGGCTCTACTCGGCGGACAAGCTCAACACCGTTTCCCCCACCTACGCCGAGGAAACCAAGTCCCACGTCCAGGGTTTCCGCCTGGACGGGACGCTCCGCTACAGATCCGCGGATTACCAGGGCATACTCAACGGCATAGACACCGAAGTCTGGAACCCCCTGACCGACAAGTTCCTGCCCCAAAACTACGGCCCCCGGGACATGAGCGGCAAGGCCAGGGCCAAGGAGTCGCTCCAGCGGGAATTCGGCCTGGCTGTGGACCCGGATCTGCCGGTGATCGGCATGGTCACCCGGCTCGTCGGCCAGAAAGGGGTAGGCCCCCTCTTCGGCCCCGCCTACGGTTCCGCCTGGTCCATCTGTCGGGACATGAAGCTCCAGTTTGTCCTCATCGGCACCGGGGAAGCCTGGTGCGAACACGAAATCCGGAGCCTTTCCGATCGCCTGCCAAACTTCAAGGCAAAAATCGGCTACAGCGAAAAGCTGAGCCACCTCATCGAAGCGGGATCGGACTTTTTTCTCATGCCCAGCCAATACGAACCCTGCGGCCTCAACCAGATGTACTCCCTGGCCTACGGAACCCTCCCCATCGTGCGGAACACCGGCGGCCTTGCGGACACGGTGAGCAACTATGTGGAGGCAAGCGGCGAAGGCACGGGCTTTATGTTCAATGACCTGACCCCCCAGGCGATTTACAACACCGTGGGCTGGGCAATCTGGGCCTGGTACAACCGCCGGGACCACATTGAGGCCATGCGGCTCCGGGGCATGGCGCAGGACTTCTCCTGGGAAAAGTCCGCCAAACGGTACGTCGCCCTCTACGAAAGCGCCGGGTAGGCTTTATTTATATTTTTATTCGTATTTCAATTATCTAATTTGAAACTGCGCCTGCTGATGTTTTACCTCCTGTGTAAACTCTATCATGACCGTTAAAGTCCTTTGAAGGATAAATAGACAGGGTTTGGGGCACAATGATAATACTTTCATCAATAGGTCTAAACATAGTATCTACCGGAGCGGTTATTCCGGTATATGTAATATCGCCGGTAGTAAAATTATAGCCTGATCCGGTATTTGGGTCGTTGCCACTGGCATAATCAGAGATATTATAACCTAATGATATGACGCTTCCTCCATCCCCGCTCCCGATTACGTTGTAATTGTTCTCACTTGTATTGCCATAAAAAATATTACCGGTAGGTTGTAATATTTTATCGGGAGCGCGATATACTGCTCCGTCGTTATTATAAAAAAAAGTACAACCTATTATTGTAGTATCTACTCCGGTAAATATGCCGCGGCGTAAATTGCTAAATATACAGGATTCAACTATTGCGCTTCCGCCATAACCATTTAAATCAAGACCTACAGCATGGATATTGTCTCTAAAATGCAGCCTTCTAATTTTAACTGTAGCGCCGGTTCCAATACTGCCTATGGTCAATAATTTACCTGCACTTCCTGTTATATTCGCTCCGTTTCCTTCTATTGTGATGCTATAATCTTGGTTAAACCTATAGTCGGATGAGGCATTGATTGTTTTATCCCCGCTTAAATGAATTGAGATAATATCTCCGCTTTTAGCAATGCTTAACGCTTCCGCCAAGGAGCCAGACCCTGATGGCGCTCCGCTGGTAACAAAGATTGTTCCAATAACATCACGCGGATCGAAACCTAGATCTTCAACGTTTACGACGGCAGCGCCTTTTATCGTATTATTAAATACAGATGTAGCTGCAACTGCAAGTGTCTGTGCAGTCTCATTGAGACCAATACGTAATAAACCTGTGTCATCAATACTGCTTAAATTGCTGTTTACAGACCAACTAACCGTCGTATCTGCCTCAAAAAAGGCATTTACTTCTGCGTTAAACCTTTGAGTAGCCCCTTTGTAAACAGAGATACTATTAGGCGTTACCGCTATGCCATTTATTGCGGGGATGATTATAGCAGATTGCTCTACTGTGAGTGTATAATCAGCATTACTTGGCATAAATGGGCCGCCAGCATTTATTTTAAGATCGTATGTTACTTTGATAATAGTATCCGGGCGTTTAGTCCTGCCTTTATCGGTAACGGCTACAACCCAGTAATAGCGTACATCCGTTTCATTTGCATAAATCAAAAAAGTATCATAATGAATCGTGCCCGTTAAGCCGCCTGGCAAAAGTTCGTATGCTTTTCCTGTTTCATCTGCGTGATACACCTTATATGACTGAGCTCCAGGAAAGGGAGGCCATTGTAAATAAAAATAAGCGGTTCCATAATCTGCCTCTTGGTGTTGATTAATATGATAGGTTATTTTAAGATTCTGGTTTTCCTGTGAGCCGTGATGGTATGCTGCCGTTACAAATTCGGAAATTGTGCTATCATTCTGATTATCAGGATCGGCTCCATTACCGGTTTCCAATGAATTAGGGCAAGAAACCATTATGAATATATTGAATGTTATAGTCAACATTACAACAATTTTTTTCATCCTTTTCTCCTTATCTAATATTACATTTAACATACTACATAATAACAGTATCAGCGCAGCCCCGCGCGCCCAACCGGGCCCATAGGGCGGCAAAATGATTCAGTCCGCCCCCTCCTTCCTGGCCCGGATCACCATCACATCCCCGGCGCCGAGCCGTTTCGCCGCCCTGTCCGCAAGGCGCTTGACCGGCGCGGGCGCCGTCCCCGCGGCAAGCCCCCCCCAGGTGCAGATCCGCTCTATGCCGAAACCCGATTGCCGGAGCAGGGCGGACAGGGTCTTTGCCGAAAACAGGTAGAGGTGGTCGAAGATGGCGGATCGCCAGCGGCTCCGGAAAAGCCGCGCCTGGAAACCGGCGATGTTCGGGGTGGTGACGAGAAACCGGCCTCCCGGCGCCAGGACCCGATACGCCTCCCGCACAAAGGCAGCGGGGTCGTTCAGATGTTCTATCAGGTGGGAGGCCAGGACCAGGTCGAAACTTGCGCCGGGGAAGCGGCTTTCCTCAAGGCTCGCCCTCCGCACGTCCAGGCCCCGCTCCGCCCGGGCATACTCCGCGGCGGGGGATAGTTCCACCCCCGCGCAGTCCCAGCCACGGTCCCGCAGCTTTTCCAACAAGGCCCCGGTGGCGCAGCCCGCGTCCAGGACCCGTGGCCGGGCAGCGTTACTGCGCTTAATGGCGGCTTCAAGCTCCTCAAACCCCGCGTCCTGCAGGGCCAGTTCCTGCAGCCGCAGAAACGCCGCTTCGTTTGCCAACTCATAGGAAAGGTACTCCGCGCCGGAGCCCTCCCGGTAGCGCCTGGCCACTTCGGCCTGTTCAGGCTGGGGGTTTATCTGCGCGAGACCACAGCGTTTGCAGCGGACATAGGCGAAGCCCTCGCAGTAAAGGTATCGTTTAAATTCCCCGCCCCCGCAGAGCGCGCAGGGGACGGGGCGTTTTTTTTCCTCCCCCGCCGGGGTGGACCAGGTTTTTACCGCCACGGGTCTTTAATCAACCTGGAGCTGGTAGGTTACCCTCCGGAGATTTTGGGCGCCGTCCAGGGCGGTTATTTCCAGAGTGACCCGGCCCTGGGTAAAGACGATATCGCCGATTTCAAAGGCGGGGTAGGGGGCGTAGGCCTCCCGCGCCGGGACAAGGCTGTTCCGGTAGGCCATGACAATCCCGTCCCGGACGGAGAAGGTCTCAAAGCTGAGGGATGCAAGCTCCACGCCGTTCACGGAGCAGCCGATGCGGAAGGGCGCCAGGGGAATGTCGCCGTTTCCCTCCCTGGTGTCCGAGACCGCCACGGAAACGGTGTGCCTGCCCCTGGCTATGGTCCTGGTCTGGGCCAGGTTGACAAGCCCGTCGGCGTTACGCAGGGCCGCGGACAGAATAACCGGGGGCCGGGTATCCGGCAGGGGGGCGATAATCATGGCCGGGTTTACCCAGCGCCGTTCCCGCCGGTCAAAGATGCTGAAGGAAAAGCCCCCGGCGCCGGACCACCCGGACTGCCCCGAAGCGGCTATGACCGTGTCTTTTTCCACCAGGGAAAGGGATTCGGGCAGCCGCCTTTCGTCCAGGCGGCTGTAGACGCTCACCAGGCCGTCCCCGTGATCCAGGGCAATCCACGCGCCCAGGGGCGAAGGTATGCGGGAAGCGGCGCTTTCGGGATCGTTGAAAAACAACATTTCCCCCGCGTCCGCTGCGCGGACCGGGCCCTCCGTCTCAAAGCTCACCCCCTTTACCGGACTGCCGTGATCGTTCCACCCGAAGTTGCGGCTCATCAGCCCTTCCCGGGTGGGCCAGTCCATCCCGTATGCCGGCGCCGCCAGCGCGAACAGGGCCGCGACCATCCATCTGATCTTCATATCACCTCTTTCCCAATTCAAAGGAGGCCAGGGTTGTGTCCCCGCCCAGGAAAATTTCCGAAAACCGCCTGGCAAAAAAGACGGTTTCGCTCTTGAAGGGCGCTTCCATGACAATGGTCCCCGGCAGGCGCACCACGGAGAGGATCTTCGACCTGTCCTCCAGGGAAGAGATTGTAAAAATAAGCCCCTCCCCCCCGGTTTCGTCCAGGGCGGCCATGGCCCCCTTGAGGGGCGTCTTGAAGCTCCGGCGGGTTTCAATTTCGTAGAGCCCCAGCCCGCCCTGACGTTCAAACGCGATCCAGGCGTCGTTTTCGATAAAGGAGATGTGGACCGCGTGCCTGAACCCGTCCTCCAAAAATTCGTGGTACACCGTATTGTAGGTATTACCGAACCGCTCCTGCAGGAGGAACTGCTGATCGTCGTAGCCGGAAATGACCGCGAGCCGGGAACCGTCCCGGGAAATCCTGCAGCCCAGGATCACCGCGAGCCGGGAACCGCCGGGCTTGAAGCTATGGACCCGTTTGCCGGAAATATCCAGGAGCTCCACAACCCCGTCCAGGGATCCCGTAAGGATAAGATCCGCGGCTGCGTCAATGCCCGTAAGGGGCGCGGCAAAATCGTAGGTCCACAGCAGGTCCCCGCCCTCGTCTATCAGGGAAAGGGAGGTCTGCTCCTCCCCGATCAGAAAGATCTTTCCGTCCAGGAACAGGGGATAGCCCCGGAGGTTTTCCAGCGTCAGGAGAGGTTCGCCCTCGGGGCTGCGGATGCTTATAGCCGCGGGGACCGCGTCGAATTCCGCCCAGCGGTGTTCCGACAGGGAAAGGCCGGATTTACCGGCCCCCGGAGCCGTAATCGTCCGGTTGAAGGCAAAGCGCCCCCGGGGATCGGTATAGCCGAAATGGTTCCCCAGCTTAAAGGGAACCAGATAATCCTGCCCGGGCTCCTCCTCCTTCATAAGCTGGGAGTAGTCCGATTCCAGGGAACTGAGCCAGCGGGGAATCAGAATAGTCTCCACCGGAATGGGCTGGGGCGCCACAAAAATATAGAGGACAAACACGCAAAGACCTATAATGAGCCGGTACTTCTTTTTTTTCTTTGCCACAAAACATCCCTGAAATCTATCATGGGGGGAAGTCTCCCCCTCGCTACAGCCCCGCAAGCGGGTCTTCCGCTACCCCCTCTGCGGGGGATACCCCCGCAACGCCCCCCAGCCGAGGGGGCGTCCGCATTGTTGCTTGTTAATTGGGGCTAAAAGGATTCATCCGTTCAAGCTCTTCAACGGTATACCCTTGTTTCAACAATTCCAGAGCCTTTCCCCAGCCGATTTTTTCACCCCGGGCCTCGCCCTCGACTTTTCCTTCAGCTTTTCCCTCGGCTTTTCCCTCGGCTTTTCCCTCGGCTTTTCCCTCGGCTTTTCCCCGGGCCTCCCATTTGGCGGCCCAACCCATCTCTTCCACCCATTGGTCAAAGGCCAATACTTCGTCAGCCATGGTTAGTACCTCCTGTATGGCTTTCAGGTTTGCAGCTATCAGAGCATATAAGTACGCCCCCATCTCCGCGCCTTTGCCTTTCTTCCGGCTCTCCTCTAATATACTCCCCGCCATTGCCGGGTTCAAGTCTTTTGTCAGCCCCTTCAGCCAGCGGTTCTCCTCAAAGGGCAACTTCTTGCTCTCTATCACCTGGATGGCCACGGGATACCCCGTGATGCGGTATATTCCGGAAACGGTCTCGCTTATCACATAATGCCGTTCCCCGATATGCCTCAGCAGTTCCCGGGGATGCCGGGCTTCGACAATGCTGAGGGTCAGCTCCTCCGGAAGGATATCGTTCTGGGCGATGTACACGAAGGTGTAGCCGAGGGCTTTGTAAAAGTCGGAGACGGAGAAATAATCGTCGGGGCTCTTGTATTCCATGATATTGACCCGCTGAAATATCCGGGCGATGTTCTTTTCGATGACCAGGTCCGGGGCCTTTTTAACGATAACCACGTCGATTTCCAGGGGCTCCGAGGTGAGTTGGTATTCGGGGATGAATTCGAGGAAGTCCCGGTAGGCCTCCAGTTCAAGCTTGATGGCCTGGACAAAGGCGGGATGCCAGGGAATAGAAGCGGCGGTTTCTGCCATGGGATCTCCTTCTTTAAAAAAGGTATCATAAAGCCGGCGGAAGGTGTATACTATAGTTATGAACTGGTCATATAAAAAACGGTTTTTCCTTCTATTACTTTGTTGTTCCGCGGCCTTTCCCCCTCTTTTTTCCCAGACCGCGGCGCCGGCCGCAGGGGACGGGTGGATCATCATCATCCGGGGGGATATAGATCCCGGCATGGTCGCGTTTGTCCGCCGGGAAACGAACCGCGCCCTGAAACAGGGCGCGGCCTTCCTGATATACGAAATTGACACCTTTGGCGGACGGGTGGATTCGGCGCTGCAGATAAGCTCCTTTATCCTGTCCGTCCAGGGCGCCCGGACCGTGGCCTGGGTGAACAACAACTCGGAGTCCATGGGGATAAGCTGGTCCGCGGGCGCCCTGATAGCGCTTTCCTGTTCGGATATATACATGGCGTCGGGAACCTCCGTGGGCGCGGCCGCGCCGGTTACGGTCACCTCCGAGGGAACCCAGGGCGCGGGGGAAAAAGCGGTGGCCGCGGTGCGGTCCCAGATGGCGGCGCTGGCGGAACGGAACGGCCACCCCGTGGGCATAGCCCTGGCCATGACGGACTCCGACGTGGAGCTCTGGGAAGCGGCAGTCGGGGATGAAACCCTGGCGCTCACCCTGACGGAGTTGCAGCGCCTTGAGGGGGAGGGCGTCCGGGTAAGGCGGGTCGCCATGATCTCCGCCCCGGGGAAGCTGCTCTCCCTTACCAGCAGGGACGCGTACCGTTACGGCTTCTGTTCGGGAATCGCCGACACCCAGGAGGCCCTGCTGAAAGACCTGGGGGCGAGGGCGGTGGCCGCGGAAAGCCTGCCGGGATTTTCGGACACGGCGTTTTCCATTCTGACCTCCGCGCCGGTTCAGGCCGTACTCATCATCCTGGGCCTGGTGATGATCTTTCTGGAGATCAACACCCCCGGCTTCGGCGTGTTCGGCCTCCTGGCAACCCTGGCCTTTGCCGCGGTCTTCGGCTCCGGCTTCCTCCTGGGCCGGGTCGGTTCCTTAGAGTTGATCCTCTTTCTGGCGGGCATCGGCCTTCTGGCCGCGGAGCTGTTCCTTATCCCCGGCTTCGGCGTGGTGGGCGTTTCGGGGATCCTCATCATCGGCCTGTCCCTGATGCTTGCCATGCAGGATTTCCTCATCCCCCAAAACGCCTGGGAATGGAGTCTTCTGGGCCGGAACGCCCTGGTGGTCTGCGTGGGCATACTCGCCTCCATTACCGCCATCGCCCTGATCGCTCTGACGGGCCCCAGGATAAAGCTCTTCGACAGGCTCACCCTGCACAGCCGGATCACCGGCACCGCGGGGGGCAGCGACCCGGACTCGGCGGCAGCGAAGGCCGCGGCGGAGGCGGTGTTCCACGGCGAGGAGGACTATGCCGGTCTGCTGGGCAAAACCGGCAGGGCGGCTTCGACTCTGCGCCCTTCGGGAAAGGCAGAAATTGAAGGCCGGACCTACGTGGTGGAGACCGACGGGGTTTATGTTGCAAGCGGGACTGCGGTCACGGTGATCCGGGTCCTGGGAAACCGGGTTGTGGTGGGCGTCGTGGGAGACAAAATTGCCGCTGGATAGCCGGCGGCAGCGAAATGCCTCATTTTAAAAAGTAACTTTAGGCCCGGATGCCTCATTTAGAAAAAAGTAACTTTAGGCCGCCGGTTTCCTCCCCGAAGGAGAGGCCTGTGCGGCGATGGCCTCCCGCAACGCGAGAATGGCCTGGTTGACATTGTGCTGTAATTGAACCGGATTGTATAGTCCATAGAGCCGGGTGAGTTCCGCCT
>JAIROB010000159.1 GCA_031257695.1 Treponema sp.
TTTCCATGTTTTGACGCGCGGGTTACCCGTTATAATGACCGGCTCATAATCAACGGCTGTTACCGCTACCGTATATTCACCCTTCTCCAAAACCGTAACTTCGAGCCGCCCTGCTTCCATGCTCTGCTCTGGCAGAATCGTCTTTCCATTGGGGCCGGTAATCGTGACGGACGTTCTTGTCGGCACAGGCTTGCCGCTATCGGCATCGACTACCTCTATCACTACGTCTTTGGGACCCGGCCGTACTACGAATACCGTTATTAACGCCCCGATAATAACCGCCCCGGCTCCGATAAGCGCCGCCAACACCTCTTTCTGTATCATGCGAATGTTCCTTCTTTATGGTTTATTGTTGCTTCCCGCCGTCAGGGAATGATTGCCGAAACCACCGGCCCCCACTGCCCAACTATGCCTTTCTGGTTCTCGTAACGGCAGCAGACATAGACCGTCATACCCCCGTCTTCCGCGTCAAAGAGGATCTTCTCCTTCCGCCGCCGGGTAAAACGGAGGTGGGAGAGGCCCTCCCCGTCTTTGGGGCTCTCCATCAGATAGTGTTTCTTTGAAGCCGCCTGCTCCAGCGTGGCCCCGCCGTGGGGCATGATGCCCGCATAGATCGCGTAGCCGTAGTCGCTCCCGGGATCAAGCTCCCTGGTCCCCGCCAGGGGACCCAGATGGACCGTCGCCGCGTGGGGGCCGCCGGGGTAACTGAGGGACGCCGCGGGCACCCCGTCGGGGGCCGGTACGGGCGTGGGGTGCGGATCTTTCTGCCTGAAGCCCAGGGCCGCCCAGTCTCCTTCGGAGAGCGGTGGAATTTTATAATAGCGATCCCGGAAGAACCTCATTTTCGCGGTCAGGGCCTTGAAAGCCGCCTGACACTCCACGGTGATCACGTGGGTCCGTTCCGCCTCGTCCTGCGCCTTCCACAACAGGGTCTGGGCAGCCTGAAAAAGGCTCCCCAGTTCCGTAAACCCCGCCTCGGGCACCCCCCAGGCGCTCCGCCGCGCCGGGGTCATGTATCCGATCCAGACCCGGCACATTTCCAGGACATCGGAACGGGGTCCCGGCATCCAATCACTGCTCTTTGCCATAAATCACTCCTTAACGCGAAGCGTTAGTAAGCACTACTTGATTGTATGCGAAGGGTACATACCCTCCGCACGCTCCCGCGTGCGGGCCTCCGGGGCGATAAAAGGGTATGTACCCTAAGACAGATACCTTACCAAAACAGCCATACCCCCGCTCTGCGGCGGCCTTGGCTGATTTGTCATAACGGATGATCCGTTTGTTGTAATTAATGACCTGTTTGTTGGAACGAATGACTTGTTTGTGAGAACGAATGACCTGTTTGTTGGAACGAATGACCTGTCAGCCGGAACGAATGAGTTGTTTGTTGGAACAAATGATCTATCCGGTACACGGACCGGGTCACCGGCGTGTCCGCGCGGATAAATTTGACACACGCGGGCTTGTTCCAAAACCCGGTTGGTTTTGGATAAGTTCGTGGGAAAACCGGCAAAACCCCCGGGTTTTCCACTAAATCCAAGGGAACAAAAACTGAAGTCCCGAAACAGCCTTATCGGTGAGGAATTTGGACAAACCGGCGATTTATTTTTATAAAAAAGCGGGAAATTAAGCGATGGGTACTTGACACGCCGTCTTTTTAATCGGGCGTCGGGCGAAGTCTGCTTTTATGCCTGCGGTTGTACGAAACATAGAAATATTGTAGGAAATATAGAAAAAATTGTCAATCAACACGTAGGGCGAATTGCGCCACGTTAAATCTAACCATAGCGTAGGGCAGGGAAACATGCGGGGCCGGCAATTCCGAATTCTGAACTTAAAATCTGAAGTATGTCCGGACCGGGAAGCCGCTTGAACCGGTCAACGCCCTTGTCAAGTTTTCCGCCGGCATTGAAAACGGCGCCAAGCGCCTTTGTGTTACCTTCTTTCCTGCCGCTCATTCAACCCGGTACATATCCGCTTCATTAGGCGCGGTGTTGCCGCTCACCGTGCCGCCTGTTTGGGTAAAGGAAGCGTCTTTGTCAACCGCTATCCCGCCGCCGTATCCTTCCGCCCTGTTGCCGGAAACGGATCCGCCGGACATCGTTACGCTGCCTTTGCTTATATACCTGCCGCCGCCGTCCGCTGCGCGGCTCTCCAGCGCTATCTGAATGGGGCTTCTGTCTATATATATACCCCCGCCAAAGCCGGCGGCGTTGCCTGAAATATCGCCCCCCTCAAGGGAAACCGGCGATTCACCGCTTATGTATATCCCGCAGCCCATACCGCCCGCATCCCCATAAGGCAGCGCCGTATTGTTCCGGACGCTGCCCCGCTTCATGGTAAACGCTCCGCTGACGAGGATTCCTCCGCCGGCCCCGATTCCCTGGTTGTTTTCGATAATCCCGCCGTCAAGGGTCAGCGCCCCCGGACCGGGTATGTCCGTTGACAAGGCGCCGGGCAGCAGAAAATTCGCGTTCACTATCACTCCGCTTTTTTGATTGTTCCTGACCAGGGAACCGGCGCCCAGGGTAACGGCGGCTTCCATGCCAACACACAGGCCCGTTTGCCGGCTGCCCGAAATCTCGATATGCTCAAACCGGAACGGGCCATAGGCTGCGACACAGTCCCTGTCTGTCCCCGCCGCCGAAAGGACCGCGCGGCGTATTCCGGTTGTCCCGGGGAGGCCGGTTATCAGGATGTGCTCTTCGGTATTGCCTGACTCGTTCAGCAGGAGAAAGACCGGGTACAAGTCATTCCCCCGCTCGCTCGCCTCGTTCAGGGTTCCGATGACGGTTATGGTTTTGATTGTACCGGACCGC
>JAIROB010000193.1 GCA_031257695.1 Treponema sp.
GAATTCCTGCTGTTACTGCTGACAGCATTGCTGTGCGTTTCCGCCTGTGTTACCGGCGGGGCGACCAGCGCGGAGGAGTACTTCTCCCTGGGGATGGCCTATTACGATCAGGGGAAGTATGCGGAGGCGGAGCGGTGGCTGAACCGCGCCCGCATGATGGACAAGACCAGGGTGGCTTCGGAGTACAACCTGGGCAGGATAGCCTATGAAACGGGCCGCTACGAAGACGCGGTCAGATATTTTGAAAGGGCGCTTGCCAGGGACGCCGACAATGTGCTGGCGCTAAAGGCTGCGGCCTATTCCCGGATAAAGATTGGGGACCTTGCCGGGGCGGAGGAACTTTACGAAAGGGTTCTTGCCCTGGAGCCGGAAAGCGCCGACCAGGGTTACAACTACGCCCTGGTGTTGATGGCGCTGGAAAAGCCGGATAAGGCGGAAGAGGCGCTCCTGAAATATAAAATCACCATGGTTGAAAACAAAAACTCCCTGCTCCTGCTGGCCCGCGCCCAAAAGGCGCAGAACAAGGTTGAGGCGGCGGACACCTACAACGAATGGCTCCAGGGGAACAACGACGCGAAGGTGCGCTACGAATACGCCCAGGTTCTGGAGTCCGCGGAGTTTTACGCCAAGGCGCTGGAGGAATACCGGGCGGTGATAGCCGCTCTTCCCCAGGGACAGACCTCAGCGGATCCCGCCTCGCCGGTCCGGACCGATGTCCGGGTAACCGCGGCCCGGCTCCTGCTTATAGCGGACCCGGAAAAAAACGACGGCATCGCCGAGTTGGAAACGGCGGTAACCGAAGGGCTTACGGACACAGAAAAACTAACCGCGCTCCTGGAGGAGCCGGGCATTTGCGCGGAACACAAGGATGAGATACGCAGAATTATTGAGGGCATAGAAAAGGCAAAAGCCGCGGTTCCTGAAACAACCGAAGAACCGCCGGCGGAAGGCGAAGAAGGCGCCGAGCCCGCCCCCGGCGCTTTGTAATTTTTTACCAGACTTTTTCAGAGACGGGTTTTGTTATTTTTACATCCTCGCCGGAAGGTTCAATAACAAACAAACCTTTTTTCAAGGCATATATCCGGGAGCTTTTGCTGACAATCGCCGCGGCTATTGCCCCCCAAAATTCCCGCCTGTCGCCATGTAGGTCAGCGTATTTTCGTGCTTTTTCCATGCGTTCCAACTGGTCGTCCACATCTTCATTCCGCAGGGTTGTTTTTACCTCCACAACCATTGCCTGATCGCCTTCTCCAGAAGACCGTCAAGTTCCGTATAAATATTGTTTTCGCCGTCCGCCCATTTTACGGTGGTTACCCGGCCAAAAGTAAAACCAAACTGTTTAAACTTTTGGGGCAGCCCGGCTGTCATAAACCGTTCAACCAGCGCTCCCATGGTATTGCTGAGTCCTCCTATAGCCTTGTTAAGGGTTTTTTCGGTTTCTCCTATAGCCTTGGACGCAAATTCCTGAAATTTGAGGCTTTCCCAAAACTTCAGTTTTTGGGAAAGCAACCTTAGATTTAGAGGAAAAAGCGGCTTTTAAGACGCTTTTTCCAGAGCTTTTCCCAAACTCGGTTAGTTTTGGGAAAAGCTCATTTTTCGGAATATTCGCTTTACTTTTTTGCCCGCTGTGGTAGTATAGAATCGGTGTCGTTTTATACGAAACCTTAATCACCTTCATAAGGAGTAGATCATGGCCGCAAATAAGGTGCTGGAAGCGATGAAGAAGGCGGGGAAACCGCTCAAAGTCGCGGAGATTGCGGATTTGGCAAAACTCGACAAGGACGAGGTTTCCAAGATTATCAAAAGCCTGAAAAAGGACGGAGCCGTGGTTTCGCCCAAAAACTGCTATTATTCCGTTGCCTGAACGCTGCGGGACAGGGAGTGAGGCTTAACGCCAGCCGCTCAAGGGACAATTCCGTGCCGCTGCAGGGCGGCACATGGATTCTTCCTATAATTGGGCTGATAGCAGCGGAAACCCCGCAGGCCGCCCTTTAGACTCCGCCGGGGTTTTTCCTGCTCTGAACAAATGCCTTGTATTTTTCCGGGTCGCTCTTAAAAGCTACGATGGGGGATTGGGGTTCCAGGTTGGCCTTGTCGAGCGCCCTGGACGCTTCAAAAAGCAGTCGGTTTGCCCTTACAAGCCGTTTGTTCCGGGAGCTGATGCCGATGCGGAGGTCGTTGCTGTGGGGAAGCAGTTCGGGAAGCTCCGTTACGATCAGATTGTGGAATTGTTTGGCCCTGGAAAAAGCCTCCTCAAGCCCTTCGCCGGGCAGGATGACGGCCAGACTCCGCCCGGCCCGTTGATGCACGGAGTCCTGGGCGTTAAAAAATTGCCCGGCCCGGTCCGCTACTTTCCGGCTTACATCGTCGTCCACGCCGAAACCTGCGGTTAGGCTCAGCTCCATAAGAATGAGGGCCAGGTCTTTGTCCGTAATTGAACAGATGCCCAGCTCGGCGTCCAGCTTTTCCTTAATCCAGGTTTCGCCGTTGTCCTGCGCGGGTTTTGCCGGATCCCTAGCCGCGGGCGCCCCGGCCTGCTCCGCTTGGGGGGGATAGATACCCTGCATTTTATCCGAAACCAGGGCGGCGTTTTTCCTCCGAATATGATCAACCAGCAGGGTTGCCGTGGACAAAAGGACGGCGGCTAAAACCAGGAACAGGGAATGGAGCAATATGAGCGAAAAAGCGGGATAATCAATGACGCTGGACACCGCCTGGATGGTCGCGTTCCGCATCCCGTCTACCCTGAGGGGGGAAAAATGCGGGTTGCGGGAAGATCCGAAACGGCGCCGGAACCGGGGGGTATCCCCGTCCCAGGCAATAAGGCCGTTGTTGTCCCGCTCATAGGTAAATTCCGCGCCAAAAGGTCCGGTAATGATGACGGCCTGGAGGGTTTTCGATGCGGCAACGGCATCCCGCACCGCGTCTTTGAAGGGCTCCTCCAGGAAGCCCAGGGTCCCCGCGGAAGCTGCGATGTCGGCAAGGTCGTAAAATTCCCGTTGGGCAACCACCCGGCGCTCATTCACACCGGCTAGTATCCTGATAACGCCGATTCCGATGGCCGCCGCGTATAAGGCGATGCTTATGAACGCAATGATTGACGAAACTTTATTACGCATGGAACCAGTATATATGGTTTTTGAAATACTTGCTAGAATGTATTACAGTATTTGTATGAATTTACGAAAATCCTGTCTTCCCGCGGGCTGGTATCCCCAAACCGCCCGGGGTGTTTCCCGGTTTTTTGACGGCATACCCCGGGAGAATCCGGGCGGGGCGCCTGCCCTGGCCGCAGCGGCCCCCCATGCCGGCTGGCATTATTCCGGCGCCATAGCCGCCAGGGCCGTGTTGTCCCTGGATAGGGAGGCCGAAACAGTTGCCGTGATTGGCGGGCACCTTCCCGGAGGGCTCAGCCCCCTTATCGCCGGGGAGGAGGCCCTTGAGACCCCGTTGGGGGAAATGCCCCTGGACAGGGACTTGGGCGCCGCTGTTTTCCAAACCCTGGGCTGCAAGCCGGATCGCTATGCGGATAATACCGTGGAGGTCCTGGCGCCCATGGTTCATTGCCTTTTCCCCGGGACAAAGCTGCTCTGGCTCCGTTTCCCCGCTGATAAAAGCGCCTTTGACGCGGGCAGGGAACTTGCCCGGATAGCCAAAAAGCTGGGCAGGAAGCTGGTAGTCCTGGGCTCCACCGATCTGACCCACTACGGGGAAAACTACCAATTCGCGCCCCGGGGGGAGGGCGAAAAAGCGCTTGCCTGGGTTCGGGAGGTCAACGACGCCCGCTTTATCGCGGCGGTCAAGTCCGGCGATCCCGAAGAGATACTCCGCCGGGCGGAGGAGGACCGCTCCGCCTGTTCCGCGGGCGCGGTCCTGGGGGCGCTGGGTTTTGCCCGGGAAACGGGGGCGGCGAATGGCGAGCTCCTGGCCTATGGAACCAGCGCCGATCAGAGCCCCGGGGAAGTTCCCGCTTCGTTTGTGGGCTACGGGGCGTTTTGCTGGCGGCGACGGGCAAAAGTCCGCCCGAATATTGCTTGACACCGCAGTAAAACAGGGATAGAATTAACTATCGTCGCAGGATGTTATGCTGCAATGTATTTGTGGCGGCAATCAATATTAGTAAGGAGGATTAAGAATGGCTACATTGACACCGAAAGAAAACTACAGGAGGATCGGTTACGGTGAAATGCCCGAATGGGTGCCGAACTGGACTATGGGTATGCCCGGCCCCGGCGCCGCCGCTACCATGGTCATGCCTTCGATCATGATGGGGGGCGGACCCGGTCCTGGGGGCGCTCCCGGACAGGCCCCGCCTAGGGAATGGGTGGACCAGTGGGGCGTTCCCTACGTTGCCAACGAGGAGACCGGTTTTGCTGGGATACCCAAGCCGGGGGCTTTTATTCTACAGGATATTACTGAGTGGGAAAAGGTCGTTAAAGCGCCCAAGTATCCCGACGAGTTCTTTACCGCCGACTGGGAAGCCATGGCAAAAAAGGATCTGGCAAACATCGACAGGACCCAAACCAATGTTCTCGCCATGGGCGGTTTTATGCCCTTCCAGCAGGTCGTCGCTTTTATGGGCTTTACCGAAGCGCTCTGCGCCCTTGTAGAGGAGCCCGACGCGGTAAAGGATATGCTCAACTACATAGCCGATTACTATGTGCCGATTTGCGAGCGGATCGTTGAGTATTACAAACCGGATATTGTGTACCTGCTCGACGACACAGCAACGAAGGACTACACCTTTTTCTCCCTGGAGATCTACCAGGATATCTTCAAGCCCATTTACAAGCGCCTCACCAAGACCGCATTTGAACGGGGTATACCGCTCCAGTTCCACAACTGCGGCCGCTGTGAGGATTTTGTTCCCGACATGATTGAATTTGGCGTGCATTACTGGGATCCCGCCCAGACCAAAAACGACCTTGTGGGCATCAAGGAAAAGTACGGCAAACAGCTTGCCATCTGCGGCGGTTTTGACTTTGTTCCCCCCGCCGACCGTGATGCCACGGAGGAAGAGGTGCGCGAATATGTGCGCGGCATTATTGACAAGTACGCCCCCGGCGGCGCCTACGCTTTCTGCGGCGGCGTTCTGGGCAGGGCCGACAGAATGGAACAAACCATGAAGATGAACGGCTGGGTCCAGGACGAGGTCGCCAAGTACGGAGGGACCTTCTACCAGAAGTAAATCGCTGATACGGCAATCCGGGCCGCCTGAATTCCCCGCTGGAATTCAGGCGGTTTTTTTTGCCGAATTCCCCGTGTACCCTGCGGCGTATATGCTGTAGAATCAAGTCCGGCAACAGTGGGGCTTTGCCCCACAGGATCATACCACAGGAGGCCGGCATGAGGATCATTGAGGCGCGGGAAATTGCCGACACGGTGGCGCGGCTTTGCATAAGCGCGAACCGTGTGCTGCCGGATGATGTGCGGGAAAAAATACTGGAGTTTCGCGAAAAAGAGCCCTGGCCCGCGGCCAGGGACGTGCTGGACAGGATCGTTGAAAACTACCAATTGGCCGAGGCAAAACAGACCCCTGTCTGCCAGGATACGGGCATGGCCTGTGTGTTTGTCGATATAGGGCAGGAGGTTCACATTGAGGGGGACCTTAACGAAGCCATAGACGAAGGGGTGCGCCGCGGCTACAGGGAGGGGTTTCTGCGAAAATCCATGGCGACCGATCCCCTGGAACGGAAAAATTCCGGGGATAACGCTCCGGCCATGCGCTACTTTGACTTTATCCCCGGGGATAAAATCAGCGTTACTGTTGCCCCAAAGGGATTCGGGAGCGAGAATATGAGCCGGATAAAAATGCTCCGCCCCTCGGACGGCGTTGAAGGGGTGGAGGACTTTGTCCTGTCCACGGTAAAAGAAGCGGGCCCCAACCCCTGCCCTCCTATTCTGGTGGGGGTCGGAATAGGGGGGAACTTCGACAAGGCCGCGCTTATCGCCAAAAAGGCGCTGCTCCGCCCCCTGAACCGGCATAACGGCAATAGTTTTTACGCGGATCTGGAGGTTTCCCTGCTGAACAAAATCAACGCCCTGGGCATTGGGCCCCAGGGCCTGGGCGGAAGGACCACCGCGCTGGGGGTCGCGATAGAAACACTGCCCACCCATATAGCGGGGCTGCCCTGCGCTGTCAACATCAGTTGTCATGCGGACCGCCGCGTACAGGAGATCCTCTAAAATGGAAGATAGGATACGCCGGATAACACTGCCCCTTTCCAGGGAAAAAGCCGCGGACATTGCGGCGGGGGACAGGGTCCTCCTCAGCGGGATCCTGTACACCGCCCGGGATGCGGCGCACAAACGGCTCCTGGAAATCCTTGACCAGGGGGGGGATCTCCCTTTTCCCCTTGAAGACGCCTGTTTGTACTATATGGGACCCTCTCCGGCCGCTCCGGGGCAGGTCATCGGCGCCGCGGGCCCCACCACCAGCTACCGCATGGACCCCTACACCCCCCGGCTGCTCAGTCTGGGACTGCGGGGCATGATTGGCAAGGGCAAACGATCCGCGGAGGTGATCGAGGCCATACGAAAAGCCGGGGCGGTATACTTTGGAGCCATAGGCGGCGCCGGGGCGCTGCTTTCGCAGCGAATACGGTCCAGCGAACTGATCGCCTTTGAAGACCTGGGAACGGAAGCGGCGCGGCGGCTTGTGGTGGAGGACTTTCCGGTGACGGCGATCATAGACAGCCGGGGAAACAACCTGTACGAAACAGGGCCCGCGGCATATCTGCGGAGCGTTTATACTGACAAACCCCGCCCCTGACAACGGCGCCGGCAGCCCCGCAAACTCTTAGGGGCCTTCCCGTTTTTTGCTGAGCAGGGAAGAACCAACCACCGCCGCCACTATGATCCCGCCCCCGGCAAGGGCCGACGGGGTCGGTTTTTCCCCCGTTGCCAGGAGCACCCACAGGGGGTTAAGGACCGGCTCTGCCATGGCGGTGATCATGGCCTGGACCGCGGTGATCCGCGCTATGCCGTAGGCGAAGAGCAGGGAGGCCGCGCCTATCTGGAACACCCCCAAAAAAAGAATGGCCCCCAGGGCCGTGGGGCTCATTGCCGGCGCGTAGAAAGAGAAAAAGGGAACGCTGAAAAGCGCCGTGATAAGGTGGGCGAGGATAAAGGCGTCCGACTGGGTTCCGCCCCGCTGCATACGCATTAAAACTGAATTGGCCCCAAAGGCTATCCCCGATATCAGGGCGATGACATCCCCCGCAAGAGAGCCGGAGGCCAGACTGTCCTTAAAAAACAGAACCAGCCCCCCCGTGACCAGGATCAGGGCTCCCCATTGTTCCCAATGGAGCTTTTCCCTAAGCAGGAGCCAGCCCAGAAGCGCGGCCCAGATGGGAGCGCTGTACTGCAATAGTATGGCGTTGGCCGACGCGGTAAGTTTATTGGCGATTACGAAAAGTATCATGGTGGCGGCGTAGGCCAGGCCCGCGGGCCAGAGGAGGCGGAGATCGAATTTGCGGCGCCTGGTTTGGGGGCTTAAAAAGCGCGCCGCCGCCATAAAGAGGGCGGCGATAAGGCTCCGCCCTCCGGCAATGCTGATGGGGTGCCAGTCAATCAGTTTGATGCATAAACCGCCTGTGCTCCAAAAAACCGCGCAAAGAAAAACCGCGCCCCGACCGATTTGGCCCGCCCGTCCGGGGGCCCCTAGCTGCTTGTCCATGGGAATTCATAGTACAGAGAATCGGGACTATACGCAATT
>JAIROB010000203.1 GCA_031257695.1 Treponema sp.
TCAATAATTCTTTCTGTCCCATCGGTAACTTCCCGGCCATCTTGTCCTCCTGCCGCTATTCTACCAAAGAGGTCATTTCTATTGTGGTTGCATGAGGACATTATCATTGTGGTTTAACATACGCCGAACAGGGCATTATCGGTGTATGGAAGGGCTCCATTCGCCGGGAAGCCTCCGCGAGGGTCTGTCCCCGCGGAGGCTTTGGGCGCCGTCCTTTACCGGACGACCTTTTCTACCAACGAAATCTGATACACCGAGGGAACCTTGTGAACCAGGACCTTTCGTTCCGCGAGAAAATCGTCGATGTACTGGGGTATCTTATCGTCGGTGAATACCATCCTGGTGTCTTCCGTCCTGACCAGGCCCTCCACGCCCTGGCGGAAAAACTTTTCGGATTCCGTCAAAACGATGATCTGTTTGGCCTGTTCCGCCATGTCCCGCACCGCCTGCGCCCGGTAATGATCCCTGCCGGTGAACCCGTACTTCTGGGTAAAGCCGTCGGTCCCGATAAAAAACTTGTCGGCCATGAAGAATTCGCTGTTTTTCCGGGTTATGGGGCCAACCACCACCTGGGAAGTCTTCTGATATTCGCCCCCCAGGAGAATTACCTTTCCGTAGGGCGCATGGCGGATATGGTTGGCGATAAAAGCGGAATTGGTCACAATGGTGACATCCCGTTTGTTGTTGGCCAATTCCTCCGCCAGGAGCGCGCAGCAGGAGCCGGATTCTATCATCACCGTCTCTTCATCCTCCACCAGATCCGCGGCGGCCTTTGCAATCCTTCGTTTGATGTCGTAATGAAGCGCCATCCGCCTCCCCACATCGTCAAAAGAGCCGAAACAGGCGAAACCGTGCTGCCGGCGCACCAGCCCCCGTTCTTCAAGGTGATCCAGGTCCTTTCGTACCGTTACCTGGGAAACATCCAAAATCTCAGCCAAAACAGCCACTTCTATACGGTGATTCTGGGCCAGGATTTCCAAAATTTGGTTGTGTCTCTCCGTCATTCTTAACCGTCCTTGTATATTTTAGTTACGTTTGAACCCCCAGCGCTAGTGATTCCAAAGGGATTTTACTTTCTTTCCCTTGCTAATAAGATACTAAAAAAAATAAAAAAGTCAAATTTTATTTACGTTAGAAAGATATTTTTTTTCTTTAACAATTGATTTGCTTATCTTTCAAAATAGACGGAACAGGCGGGAATTTGCCGGATCAGAACGATTTCGCCGGGGCCGGGCCCCGCGCAAAAAAAAGGCCCTCCTAATGGAGGGCCTTTTTTTTGCCGCCCTGCATGAACCGCAGGGCATCTGTCAGCGCTCTAAACCTTATTTTACCTTGATGATATACCCGTCCTTCCGGGGCGCGGGTTTGGGCCTCTCTCCGGCGGCATAACCGAGCAGGCAGAAACCGACCCCCAGGTAGGCGCCGCTGTCCAGCTTCCATTCCTTGAGCAGTTCCTTGCCCTCCTCGCTTTCAAACACCTCCTTGGCGCGGTGTATCCAGCAGGAGTCCACCCCCACCGCCCAGGCGGCGTTCTGCAGATTGCCCAGAACCAGGCTTCCGTCCTCGACCGGCGTGGGCTTGGTTTTGTCCACCAGTACCGCCAAAACCGTGGGCGCGCCGTAGAAAGGTTTGGCCGCGGGGTTTTTGAGTACCTCGGCGTTGAGTTTTTCCAGCTTTTCGATCACCGCCTTGTTCTGCGCCGCCACAATTACCGGCGACTGGGACCCGCCTCCGGTGGGCGCCCAGGTTCCGGCCTCAAGGATCTGGTCCAACTGTTCATCAGTTATCTGTTCCGGCTTATAGGAACGGATACTCCGCCTTGTCTTGAGATCTTCCAGGGTACTTTTACTCATTAGTACGCCTCCTTTGCCGATGATTGGCCATAGTATAGAACAGAACATCGACTGTGTATAGGAGGGGGAAGCCTCCCCCTCGGGCGCACTTCGTTGCGCCCTACCCCCTCTCCGGGGGTTCCGCCCCCGGACCCCCGGCCTAAGCCTGACCCTCAATTCAGGCCCTTGCTACTTGTCTTTGTCAGACATGGCCGCTACCTCTTATATGACCCGTAAATTCGCCGTCACCAGGGCATATAAATGGCATTCAAGGGAGGCCCCCGCGCCCGGCTCGGGGCGGATCAGGGCATCGGCGTCTAATCCAGCAGAACCGCGCCGGTGTAGGTTATGGTGTTGGGGCCGTAGTAGTAGGGGATGCTGTTGTCCTTGCATACCTCGCTGACTATCATGCCGAGACCTTCCATGGAATAGGATATTTTGTCCGGGAAGCGGCAGGGCTTATCGGGGTAAGCGCACTTTTCACACTGATGGCAAACGCCGGCGATTAAAAAAATGCCGGGATACTTCGCATACAGAAGGTCCCTGAAAATATCAAAACGTTTCCCGTGCTCAAAGATGGTGTTCATCATAGTTTCGGAATCAAAGCTGTCCTCAAGCTGCCCGGTGCTCTGGAGCAGAAGCCCGCGTTTGTACTTCCGCAGTTTCGCTTCACATTCTTCCAGGGTCCCGCAGGCGGGAGGACAGGACCAGCTTTTCCCGTAGGCGCCGCATTTGTTTACTTCGCAGCCCTCCCGCGCTTCGATGCGCACTTTGATGGTATCCACCAGCAGATCCCCGATATGGGAAAACCCGCACTCCTCCGCAATTTTCCGCACTTCCGCAACAATGTCCGCCATACAGCGCCTCCGGCAATAGGATAGGAATACACTACCGGAAAACCATGGATACGTCCAGCATTCGCGCCCCCCCATGGACCCGATTGGGTTAGCGGGGACGCACTAAAACTATGTCTGGGGGTCCTGGCTGCGGAACTCACTTGCCGCCCGCTAGTTCGA
>JAIROB010000045.1 GCA_031257695.1 Treponema sp.
GCAGGTGGAGCGCCGACCTCCTGATTCGGCAAAACTTTAACTGCCAACAACGACAGTTACGACTACGCCTTAGCTGCGTAATCGCGTGGGACCGTCCCGCCGCCTTGAGGGACGGCTCCCGCGTCACAATCAGGGCTGGCCAATTCCCGGTTCCGGACGGGCTGCGGCGAGAACTTCCCGGAATACGGACGGGCCGCCTGCCGGAAAGCCAAGCCCGCCCCGACAACTCAATTCCCGGCTAAACCTGTAGACGCTTATGTTTCGCGTGTTGGGACGCGGGTTCGACTCCCGCCACCTCCATGTGGCGGAAGTCGAACCCGCGTCTTGCCCAGCCTGCGGTCCAAGCAGGCTCGTAGGACAGCAGGCTGGGTCTTTGCCACTAAAACACGAAGGTTCGACTCCCGCCACCTCCATGTGGCGGAAGTCGAACCCGCCGCCTCCAACGCGGGACCCCGCTACATTTTCAGCTTATTCCGCAGGGTATCGAGGAATTGCCGGGCGCTCTGCGAGTCTGGGTCTAAAACAAGGGCGGTTTCGCAATCCGCCAGAGCCTGGGGCAAATCATCCAGGTGATAGTAGGCCTGGCTCCTGCGGAAAAAGCAGAAGTGCTGATAGGGGTTTTTTTCTATGGAGAGGGTGTAATCGTCCACCGCTTCGGAATACTGCTGGAGCACCGCCCTGACAAGGCCACGGTAATAGGCGGATCTGTAAGATTTCGGATCCAGAGCCAGGGACTCGGAAAAGTCCTCTATCGCTTCTTCGTAACGGGACCGGGCAAAATTGGCCATGCCGCGGTGCTTGTACACCAGGGCGCGGACCGTATTATCTGGATTCATCTCCAGAATGCGGCTGTAAAAATAGATGGCTTCGTTAAACTGATTGGCGTTATGGGCATGAAGAGCTTTGAGCAGGAGATCGTCCATTGAGGCAGAGGACCTCGCCGGCAACTCGAATTCCCGGGGCAGGTCCGGCTTGTCCTCCACGGGCTGCCGCGGCCCGGCGGGGAAAAACAAGAGCGAGTCCGTGGCGTCCTCTATTTTTTTAAAAAACGAACGCCGGCGTTTTTCAAATTCATCGTTGAGCTGCCGCTGGTAGTCCCGAATCTCCTGAAAAATAATATCCGTCAGGGAAAGGTTGGCGTTTATGGCCGCCAGCTTGCGTTTCATCGGTTCGTCGAAGGGGTTGAATTCGGCTTTGTAGACCAGCTCGTGCTCCACCTCCGCCCAGGCGTCCTGCAATATGGTGCGGATCTGGACTTCCGCCACGTCGCAACCGCAATCGCCGAACTTTTCGATAAACTGCCGGGGAATCGCCACCAGGATATGGGTGGATTCGTAGCCGAATTCTTTAAAGGAATAATTGGAGCCCTTTTTCTCCACCTCCACCACCTCAAACAGCCTATTCAGAATGGAGCCGACAACATCGATCTCCTCAAGGAAGGGGCACACAATGCGGATTCCGATGAGATCCGTGATCATGGGTTTTTCATCGCTCCGGGGTCCGCTGTTCAGGATACGGACGTACTTTTCAAAATAACTGTCGAAATCTTTCAGGCGGGTTTTAATAGTTGGGGGAGAGGGCAAATCTTCCAGGGCCTGTTCAATAGAAGCGCGAAGTTCCCTGGTGATCAACACCAGGGCTTTCAGGCGCTGTTCGTACTGTTCCCGAAAAGACCGGCGATCCGGAAACGGAATTTCGTTCATCAGGATCCTTTGGATCAAAAAAAACTGTCCGAAAACCCGCCCCGGGGCTCCGGACAGTCAAAAATTTTTACTACTACGAAGGAATCTTACCGGGCATAGGCCTTTTCCCATGATTCCTCATAACAAGGGCCTGGTTATTGAGCGTCGCCGCCGCCGCCGCCGTCAACGGGCGTGGGGGTAAAGCTGTTTTCAGTCGCCTGTTTCTGGGTCTCCAGGTACCGCAGCACCTGATCATGCCCAAACTGCTCCATCTCGTACACCTTCTTTGCGGTTTCCCGGGTACGGATAATGCCCCACAGCGCTTCGTCGTCTATATCGCGATCCGTATCCAGAACCGCCTTATCAAAGATAACCTTGACATCCTTGAAATAGCCGATAAAATCCCCGCCTTCCTTTGCGGCGTCCCGCTGGATAAGGAACCCGCCGAACTTAATGAAGGGAGTGGCTTCGGGATACAGGGGATAGAGGCGGAGGTCCCGGTTACGCACAGCCTGAACGTACGCGGGGTTCACCCAGGTGAGCTCTCCCCAGCCGTCGAAATTGAGGTACCCCATAAAAACGGACTTTTTGTTGCCCTGGGGATCGATCAGTATGGCGGAAAGGCCGTGGGGAAAATTGAGGCCGTAGGCGTTGACCGCCAACGACTTAATGGCGCCCACGTTCTTTACCACGCCGTAGCCATCTTCAAACCGGGTGGGAGAGTTGAAGTCCTCATTCTCCGCGGGCTGGATATTCCCGTCGTCATCCACTTCAGCGTTGGCTTCGTAGGCGGGAATCTCAAAGGGGGGCTTGATAATAGCCCAGGAGTTAAAGGGTTCCACCGGGAAGTGTATCCTGACCCCCAAAACAGAGCCCCACTGCTTGGAGGGAGCTTCCGAAGTATAACTGCGGCTAATATTCCCGATGGTGCGGGAGGAAGAAGCCAGTTCAACTTCCCAATTGGCTATGGCGAGGGATGTTTTCATCACCTGTTTCTGTTCGGCGGTGAAACTGCCGCCCGCCACGGCGCCATAATCCATCATAGTCCGGCGGTTCTGATTAGGCTTGGCATCATCGCTGTCATCATTGACGGTGATGTCTGCCGTAAGTTTGGCAAAATCAATCAGAATGGCTTCTTCTGCGGACACGAATCCAACGACAAACAACGTCACGGCGATGAGAATGAATATCCTTTTCATTCAATTGCTCCTTTCTATCATAATAATCATAGAACTAGATACTAAAATTATACAATTAAGACCCTTTTTGTCAACGCTCCCCAAGGTTAAATATCGGCATAAGATCCGAATAATTCACGAAATTTTTCAGGATATGCCTCGCGCCCCGCTATAAACAGCCGCATATCCTTTACATAGGAAAAATTCCGCTTTACGCCGCCGTACAGCGCGCTCAGGGCGGCAAAAACACCCGGCCCCTCCGGCGCGCCCAGGGCCGCGGACTCCGACAGGTCCGCGTACACCACCCCGTCACGGTACAACAGGGAGGCCAGCCGGGTTCCCCTGGGGAAAAGGGGGGCCGAATCCAGCGCGACCGGTCCCAACAGGGCCTCCTCCACATAGCGCTTAATGTCGCTTTCCCGTGATCCGGTTTTGGCAACCATACGATCCTCCGCCACCGGATTGTGATTGTCTATAGAATAAAATACAAAGGTCCGTCTGGCAAGCCCTAAAAACAAAAAATCGGCAAAAGCCAACAGCAGGAGGGCGCACAGGTATAAAAACCGCCGGCGGGTCTTTTTTCGCAGGAATTGAGCGACGGAGCCCCCGAGCCTATATAAAGTCTTCATTCGATACCGGTAAATCCCCCAGAACGTTCAAAGATGGCGACAAACTGCGTTATGCCTTTATAGAGCGCCTGGGAGAGTTTCATCAAGTAGGCGTCGTCGGCCAGGAGGAGCGCCTCCGTCTCGTTGGTCACAAAGCCAAGCTCAACCAGGATGGCGGGCATGCGGGCGTTGCGGACCACGAACCAGTCCTCCGCCTTGATGCCCCGGGAGGGGCTCAGGGGGCCCAGGGTTTCGCCGAACTGGTTGAGGATGAGCTGGGCCATGGCGATGCTTTCGGTGGTGAATTCCTCCTCCATCATGTCGTTGAGGATGTGCAGCACCTCCGCGGATTCGGCGCGCCGCGTCTCGTCTATGAGGGTGCGCCGGTATTCCGGGGACAGGTACCAGACTTCGTAGCCCCGGGCGGATTTGGCGAAGGACGCGTTGGCGTGGATCGATATGTAGATCACCGCATCGTTGTCCCTGAGGGGCACGGAATTGGCGATGGCCACCCGGTCATCCAGGGTGGGGTAGGTGTCGCCGGTCCGGGTGAGGAGTATCCGCTTGTCAGGATAGGCCGCGCTGAGCAGGGCGTGGAGGGACCGGGAAACCTTGAGGGTCAGGTCTTTTTCCACCAGGGTAAAGCTCCTGCCCTTGACCGTGTGGGTTGCCGAGGCGCCCTGGTCCTTGCCGCCGTGGCCGGGGTCTACCACTATGGCGGCGATGCGCATCCGGGACAGCATCTGCTCCGCCAGGCTGTCCAGGCTTTTTTTGATCCCGGTCACAAAATCCCCGGGGAACAGCAGCGCGCCCCCCTCAAGGTACGGCGCGGGGAGGATCAGCACCTCCCGGTTGTCCAGCAGGGCCGGGCCCTCGGATCCACTCTCCCCGGTCTGGAAGGCGACGAAGCGATCCCCGGCGCTGAGAATCCCCGCCCGGAACAGGGGGTCCCAGCGAAGCTCCGCTCCCAGCACGCCCAGGGCCTGGTCCAGGCTGAAGACGGCCCCGGCGGGCGCTTCGGCAGGCGCTGGATCGGGGGCGGGGGCCTCCGCGTCCTGGGGGAACAGGCCCGCCGCGGGGAACAGCACTATGAAGAGCAACAGCGGGCCCAGGGGCCCCGGCACACGGTTTCGCCTTGTCATGAAATGGCCGATCCTCGCTTTTCTTCGGGTTTCAACAGAGTGTCCAGGTAGTAGGCCGCGCCCTGGTAGCCTCCGCGAATCAGGGAGCGCCAGAACGCGC
>JAIROB010000061.1 GCA_031257695.1 Treponema sp.
CTTGCCTGTATCGGCCTGACACCCGATACCTTTGAGCACCATGTCGTTTCAGGATTCTCCCAATTCCTGTCCGTTCCTTAGGTTGCCTTTGTATACTATATTTTTTAGAGAATTTAGGATATAATCGGCGCCCTGGCCCGTTCCGAAGGCATGGCCCAAATTGCCAGAGAATTAGGCGTAACTCGGGAGGCGTTATATAAATCCCTTTCTTCCGCGGGTAATCCTTCATTTAATACAGTGATGAATGTTCTCGATAATCTGGGCTTCCGGCTCAGGGTGGAGCAAAAGGTATACGCATAAGGCCGCCGGGATCACCCGTAGTTGAAGTCCGGGGCCTCCAGTTTGGAGCGGACCAGCTAACCTTCTCCATCAATGCGGAGGAGGCGGCGCTTCGGGCCGGGGTACGACCCTGCCGGCGCCATCCCTGGCGCCTTTTCTTCCCCCTGGTCGGCGGGCTGTACCCTTCGACTCCCAACTTTTTTGTAGGGAGTACATCCCCTAGGGGAGTCGCCCTCCGCTCGGCAACCTCCTGTTGCCTCCCTCCGGGCCGGGGTACGACCCTGCCGGCGCCATCCCTGGCGCCTTTTCCTCCCCCTGGTCGGCGGACCCTACCCTTCGACTCCCAACCTTTTTGTAGGGAGTACATCCCCTAGGGGAGTCGCCCTCCGCTCGGCAACCTCCTGTTGCCTCCCTCCGAGCCGGGGTACCGCCCTGCCGGCGCCATCCCTGGCGCCTTTCCCTCCCTTTGGCCGGCGGGCCCTACCCTTCGACTCCCAACTTTATTGACCCAACAAAAAAAGAGCCTTGGGGCTCTTTTTTTGTTGGGAATACATCCCCTAGGGGAGTCGAACCCCTGTTGTCGGGATGAAAACCCGATGTCCTAACCACTAGACGAAGGGGACATGTCTTTTTTAGCGGCTGAATTAATATATAAAAATATACCGGCAATGTCAATAATGTAACGCGTTGACTGGAACGCGGCTCCATCCGCCTGATTTGCCCCGAAAAAAGCCGTCCAAAAAAGTTACGCGCCCCCTTGACTGAAATGCGTCAGCATCCCATAATTCCTGTTGTGAGACTTAAATTTGTGCAAAAGATTTTCAAAGTGTTCCTTATCGGCATTGCGGCGTCGTTTCCCCTCGCCTGCAAAAGCGCGGGGACGCCGGCGGGGGGCGATTCAAGCCCGAGGAAGGGGAACAGGGATTATACGGCCGTAGTCAGGACGCGCTCCGTCCTTCTCTATCCCGATGCGCCGGACACCAGCCCTAAACTGGATATTGCCCTTTCATTGCTGGATATTCCCAGGGGAAACAGGCAATTCATTCTGAAAGCCCTCTATGACGGTCTGGACGTGGATGAATACGCAGACAAACGGCTCTTCGGCTACGACAAGATGTACGGAGAGATGCGGTTTGTGGTGGAAAACATTCCGGATATGACCACCGCTACCTTAAATTGGTATTACAACGAAGCCTTTGTCTATAATGCCGGGAATTCGAATGTCGCGGTAATCAGCAGGGAGTGGGAATATTATACCGGCGGAGCCCACGGCATGAGGAACAAGGACTACTATGTTTTCAGCCTGGACGATAAACGGCAGCTTGCCCTCAACGACATCATTCGGGATGAAGCAAGGCCGGAGCTGGGCGATCTGGTGGAAGCGGCGCTCCGCAAACAGATGAGAATACCGGACTGGATTCCCCTGTCCGAACAGGGCTTTTTTGAAAATACCGTCGAAAAGCTGGAAGACTTTTTCCTGACTCCCCAGGGTTTGGGCTTCCAGTGGGATCCCTATGAAATTGCCCCCTATTCGACGGGCATTATCGAGATCGTCATACCTTACAGCGAACTGCATAGCCTGTTTACCCTTCTTGGTCCCTCTCTGATAAAAGATATTCGGTGATCAGAGAGCCCCGGATAGTGGCCAAAACCCAAGGCTTCCTCGTGGTCTATAAGCCGCCCTTGCTGCATTCCGCCCCTCTGGGGGACGGCGATTCGCTGCTCGGCTGGTGCGCGGAGCGTTACCCGGAAACCCTCTCGCCCCGGGGCCCTCTGCCGCGGGAAGGAGGCCTCCTCCACCGGCTTGACTACGGGACCTGGGGCCTGGTTCTCGTCGCCCGGACCCAGGAGGCGCTGGAGGCCCTGCAAGGGCAGCAGAAAAAAGGGAATTTTGTCAAGGAATACGGGCTCCTTACAGGAAATACCCCCCGGGCCCTTTTGCCGGGGTTCCCGGCGCCGGAGGCAAACCCCTCCGCAGCCCCTCCTTTTGCCATTGAAAGCGGCTTTCGTCCCTATGGCCCCGGAAGGAAGGCGGCTCGGCCTGTCATTCCAAAGGGCGGATCCCCCAAAAAACGCCTCCGCATTGCCCTGGACCAGGGCAGACCCTACAAAACCGAAGTCCTGGAGCGGCAAGACCTCGGAAACCTCCTCTACTTCCGGGTGCGGATAGCCCGCGCCTTTCGCCACCAAATCCGCTGCCACCTCTCCTGGCTGGGCCATCCGGTGCTGGGCGACGGGCTTTACGGGCAGCCGGAAGGGAACGGGGATCAGCCCCTCATGCTGAAAGCCCAGGGCCTGTCCTTCCCGGACCCCTTCTCCGGGGAAAACCGGCAGTATCAACTCCCTCCTATTCCGGAGGACGCGCTCGGGCAGCCCGGCGGAAATTCAGAATTCCCGGGGTTGACGGCGCGGTTGAAAAAAGATGACCCATGAACTACCATGGGGGTATGAAACTTGAAAAACTCTTTTCATGGAAAGGGCCGGACGCCAAGGGCTCAACACAGGCGCCGAAGGTTTATTTTATCGGCATCAAAGGCACGGGAATGTCCGCCCTGGCAGAGTTATTCCACAGATCGGGTTACGATATTTCCGGCTCCGACACGGCCGATGTTTTTTATACCGACGCCATCCTTCAGGAACTGGGGATCCCCTATTTTGAAACCTTTGCCCCGGACCATGTTCCCGACGACGCGGCCCTGGTGGTGTATTCCGCGGCCTATTCCAAAGAAAGCAACAGTGAAATTGCGGAGGCGGAAAAACGGGGCCTTCCCGTCCTGAAATATACCGACGCCCTGGGCGCGTATTCGGCGATCTTCGATTCCTCCGGCATCGCGGGGGTCCACGGAAAAACCACCACCGCCGCCATAGCGGGAACCCTCATGCGGGCGGCGGGGCTTCCGGCGCAGATCCTCGCGGGAAGCGCCGTAAAAAACTTCGGCGGCCGCTCCACCCTCAGTCTCGGCAGCAAGTATTTTGTGGCGGAAACCTGCGAATACCGCCGCCACTTCCTGGCGTTCCATCCCAAACGGATAATTATAACCAGCGTGGAAAGCGATCATCAGGATTACTACCCAAGTTACGAATCGATCCTGGGCGCCTTTGTGGAATACGCCAAATTGCTTCCCCCCGGCGGCGAGCTGATCTACTGCGCGGATGATCCCGGGGCCAGGGAAGTGGCCGCATTGGTAAACAAAGGGATAGTAAAACTAATCCCCTACGGATTGGATGCCGGGGGGGACTTTAAAATAGTATCCCTGCAAACACGGGAAGAACGCACCCTCCTGCGCCTGGCGGGATTTCCCGGCGAATTGCGCCTGCGCGTTCCCGGCCGCCACATTGCCCTGGACGCGGTCGCCGCCCTGGCTTTAACCGATTCGCTGGTAAAGGCCGAATTCGGCGGCTGGGGGGATGAAAAACTGGACGCCCTGCGGCTTGCCCTTGAGGACTTCCGGGGAAGCCGGAGACGGCAGGAGATACTCGGGGAAGCGGCCGGCGTGCTCTTTATGGACGACTACGGCCACCACCCCACGGCTATCAAAGCGACTCTGGCGGGGCTCCGGGAATTCTACCCCCGCCGCCGGATCATCCTGAGTTTTATGTCCCACACCTACACCAGAACCGCGGCGCTGCTTGACGAATTTGCCGCGTCAACCGGGAACGCCGACCAGGTGATACTGCATAAAATTTACGGTTCCGCCCGGGAAACCTACCGGGGCGGCGTTTCGGGCAAAACCCTCTTTGAAAAGACCTCCGGGATGCGGAGCGGGGTTCAGTACCTTGAGGAACCCCTGGAAGCGCTTGAGCCGCTCAAGAAAATACTCAAGCCGGGGGATCTTTTCATCACCATGGGGGCGGGGGATAACTGGAAACTCGGCGCCGCCCTTTATGATTATTACCGGAACGGCGAAAACAACAGGAAAGCCTCCGTATGAAAAGCATGACCGGCTTTGCCATCCAGGAATTTCTGGGGGAGGGCATTTCCGTTTCCATTGAAATAAAGGGCTATAACAGCCGCTTCCAGGATCTCTTTGTCAACCTCCCCCCCTTTTTGTCTTTCCTGGAAAGCGAAATCCGGGACTATGTCGGCTCCCGTTTCAGGCGGGGAAAAATTGAGCTGACCCTCCGCGTCAGGGAACTCAATTCCGATATTGCCGTTTTGATAAACCACAGGGCCGCCAAAACATACCATGACGGCATCCTTGCTTTGGCAAAGGAGCTGGGGCTGGAGGAAAAGCCAAATCTTGCGCTGATCCTCGGCATGGAAGGGGTGCTGGAAATTGAGAAAAACCGGGAGGATCAGCGGTACCGCAGTATTATCGAGCCCCTGCTTGAAAAGGCGGCGGACCAGTTCGAGGCGGAGCGCCTTCGGGAGGGAAGGCGCGCCCAGGATGATATACTCTCCCACCTTGCTTTCCTGGAAACGGGCCTTACAACCATAGCTTCCTATTCGCCGGTCATGGAAGCGTCGATTCAGGAAAACCTGAAAAACCGGTTTGTTGAACTGCTTGGGGACAGGATTGACGAAAACCGTATCCTCGCGGAAACCGCGGTGCTGCTTATGAAGTACACCATTTCCGAGGAGCTTTCCCGGCTGTCCTCCCACCTGGAAGAATTCCGCCTGGAGGCCGGCCGTAACCCAAGCCCGGGGAAAAAACTGGATTTTCTCTGCCAGGAAATCAACCGGGAGATCAACACCATAGGATCAAAAACGCCGGTTCTGGAAGTAAGCCGGGCGGTGGTGGGCATGAAGGATGCCCTGGAAAATATCCGCGAACAGTTGAGGAATGTGGAATGAAACGCGGCACAAACATAGGGGAAGCGCGGATAGCCATATCGGGAAAAAGCGGGTGCGGCAATACCACGGTCAGCCGCCTGGTTTCGGAGCGCCTCGGGCTGCGGTTTATCAACTTTACCTTCCGCTCCATAGCTGCGGAAAAGGGGATAAGCCTGGAGGAGGCGCTTGAGCGCGCCGCCGCGGACGATTCCTGGGACAGGGAAGTGGACCGGCGCCAAATAAGCATAGCCAGGGAAGGGGGGGGCTGTGTGCTTGGCTCACGGCTGGCTATTTGGATGCTGGAGGAAGCGGATCTAAAGGTCTACCTGAGGGCCGCGCCGGAAACCCGGGCGCAGCGGATCGCCCGGCGGGAAGGGGGGGACATTGATTCCGTGGCGGCTTTTACGGAGGAGCGGGACAGGCAGGACCGGGAACGGTATCTGCGGATATACGGCATAGACAACGACGATTACGGCTTCGCGGATCTTGTGGTGGACACCGATTCCCTCGATCCCCGGAGGATTGCGGATATCATAATAACCGGACTCACAGAAAAACTACGCTGAATGGACAAAGCGGAATTCAGAAAAATTATTTACCGTAACTTTGCGAAGGAGGGACGGGTGTTTCCCTGGCGGCAGGACGCCGCCCCCTGGGGGGTGCTGGTTTCGGAGTTTATGCTCCAGCAGACCCAAACCGGCCGGGTCATCCCCTATTGGGAACGGTGGATGCGGCTTTGGCCCAAACCGGAGGACCTGGCGGGGGCTTCTCTGGAAGAGACGCTGCGGGAATGGAGCGGCCTGGGATATAACAACCGGGCCAGGCGGCTTAGGGAATGCGCCCGCATTATCGCGGAGGATTACGCCGGAAGGGTGCCCTCCACCCCCAGGGAATTGCAGCGCCTGCCGGGGATAGGCGCCTATACAGCCGGGGCCGTTGCCTGCTTTGCCTACAATTACCCGTCGGTGTTTATCGAAACCAATATCCGCGCCACGGTGATCCACTTTTTCTTTCCGGACCGCCAGGACGTTTCGGACGCGGAAATGCTTCCCGTCCTGGAATCGGTTCTGGACAAGAGAAACCCCCGGAAATGGCACTGGGCCCTGATGGATTACGGCGCGGCGTTAAAGAAAATAACCCCCAACCCCGGCCGCCGCAGCGCCCACTACGCCCGGCAGAGCCCTTTCCAGGGCTCCTTTCGGCAGATCCGGGGCCGGGTGATCCGCTCCCTGGTTTCCCAAGGCCCCGCTTCGGCGGCGGAACTGGGCAAACGCACGGGGACTGACGCCGGGGATATCTATAAAGCCCTGGATGCCCTGATAAAGGACGCCATGGTTGCCGAAAATGCGGGAATTTACCGTATAGAGCCTGAGTAATCCCCTTATAGACAGGCCCGATTCTGCCGATAGCTATAGCAAAGGAGAAAAGCTATGGCAAAATGCCCTCATTGCGGAAAAGAGCTTGAATTTACAGTAATACCCCGAAAACCCAGGGCCGCCGCAGCCGCAGCAAGGGGAGGGAAAGTCACAGTAAAAAAGGCCGAGAGCAAACCGGCCGCAAAAAAAACAATCAAGCCTAAACCGGCGCCCAAACGGCCCCTGTTAAAAACCCCGATTCACTGACTTGGGAGCCGCGCTTATGCGTCTTGCCCGGGCAAGCCTCCGGCGCAAACCCGGGATTGCCCTGTTAAAATTCCGCCGGGGATTTCTGATAGACCCTCACGTAATCTATCTCGTAAAGAGCGGGAAGGCAGCTTTCGTCTATGCCCCCAATGCCGCCCCAATTGCCGCCCCAGGCCAAATTCAGTTTCAGATAGAAGGGCTTGTTGAACGGCCAGGTATCCCCGTTCTCCTCATGGTCGTTTAAAAACTCAAAATAAACTTCACTGTCCACATACCCCTTGATGAAATCAGGGGTCCATTCTACCGCGTAGACATGAAAATCGCTTTGCGTTGTGGGGATATATTTTCTTTCATTTTTAACGGTTTCGCCGGTGTATTGTTTGGTATGGACGCCGGCATGAACCCAGCCCGGATCGTAGCCTACCGCCTCCATGATGTCAATTTCACCGTCATCAGGGAATTTAACAAAATTCTCCGGCAGCATCCAAAACGCCGGCCATGTGCCGTTCCCCCCGGGAAGTTTCAAGCGGGCTTCAAAATAGCCGTACAGCCAGCTTCTTTGGGTGTTTATCCGGGCTGAAATAACTTCCCCTTCCCGTTTTTTCGCCGTGATTTTTAAGATTCCCCCTTCCACCTGCGCCGCCGTATCCGCTCCAAGGCCCGCCACATAGTTTTGTAATTCGTTGTTTCCCCATCCGGTCTTTCCGGTTTCAAACCGCCATTCGTCATCCGGCAAGGAATTGCCCGTGTCAAATTCATCGTTCCACACCAGTGAATATCCTTCGGGGCCCCTGATATCCTCCATGCCGTTCCCGCATCCCGCCCCAGATACCACAAAGGCGGCAACCAAAAGGAGCATACGCGACTTTGCTTTCATACGGCCATTGTACACCTGTTTTTACCAACGGGCAACTGCCCGCATTGCCTCATTGAAAAAGTAACCCAAAACCACCCATGCCTCATTTTGAAAAAGTAACCCAAATTAAGGCAGACTATCCGGTACCAACAGTTACCGGAGGTCAACATGGGGTTAA
>JAIROB010000249.1 GCA_031257695.1 Treponema sp.
GGTCGATCCCCGCGGGTTGAAAGGTCCATCCGCCGTCCAGGCTCCAGGGATCCAGCCCGGCGGAAATCAGGGGGTCCGCGGGGATCACAAAGGCTATATCCCCGGTATCCGTTCCCGGCTCTTCGGCCCACTGCGCTTCAAAGGGGGCGCCCCCCTCGTCGTAGAGGAAAAGCCGGTAACGCCGCAGATCCTCCTGGTAGCGTACCATAGTGTTCCGCTGCTTGAGGATACGCCGCAGCGCGTCCTCGGACCCCTGGGCGTTTTCCTTTTTGTCGCTGACATTGTAGGGATGCAGCAGCAGATCCGGCAGGCTTTCCCCGGCCTCGATCTTCGCCGCCTGGAACACATAGCCCGTGCCGTCCAGCCGGTTCACGTCCAGCCCCGCCCGGATAAAGGGCTCCGCGGGGATCACCAGGGCAAAATCGATGTCATTGGCCGAAGTGTCCCTGGTCCATTCAAACTTGGCGCCCTCCGGCAGAGAAAGCCCCCAATGTTTCAGGGCATCGTGATAGCCCTTGCGGTCCTGGTTTGCCTTGACCAGGGCGTTAAAGGCCGCCAGGGCCCCGTCAGATTCCTCGCTGCCGGTTATGGCCCGGTTACAGCCGGCAAAAAGCAGCGCCAGATTAGCGGCAACTAACAATAAGTTTTTCATTGATCTATCCTTTTTCAAGCCCGGAATGTCCTGTCTGTCTGTTTCCAAGTCTAGTATACAACAAAAATTTGCAGATATTGTGGAGGCTTTTGTATTTTTTTCCCCGCCGCCCTATTATTGTGCTATGCCGGCGCTCCCCCGCTCAGGGGGGAGCGCCGGACCTTGAAGGAGATCCCTTCCCGCTGTAATATAACAGGATATGTACAAACCCTATTCGACACCCATAGCGAAGGCTTACCAGAATATCAAAGTGCCGCAGTCTCGGATTTCAAAGCCCATCGTCTTTCTGATAAAACTCTTGGGACGGATCTACCTTTTCATGTTCCTCGGCATAGCCAAAGTGACCCTGCGGGGGGAAACCCATTTTTTTCGCGCCTTTGAACGGGCGCTCCGGGGAAAGAGCCGCTGCGTCCTGGCCTTTCGTCACCCCAACGGAGGGGAACCCCAAATATTAACCTGGTTTATCATATTCCGGCTCAAGAGTCTGGCGAAAAAGGCGGGGATCTCCTTTGCCCGGCAGCCCCATGCCCGGTTTATTTACGGGTACGACGTGCTCCGCTGGGGCGGTTGGGTGGCCCGGCTGGTCATGCCCGGGGTAGGCGCCATGCCGATCCACCACACCAAGCTGGACTCCAAAGGCATGGTCAGGATATTCCAATCCCTCAAGAACGGGCCCTACCCTCTGGCCATCGCCCCGGAGGGGCAGGTCACGTACAACACCGAGCAGGTCCTCAACCTGGAACAGGGCGCCATGCGGATAGGCTTCCATTCGGCGGATCAATTGAGAAAAGAGGGGCGGCCCCACCCTGTGGAGGCGCTTCCGGTTTCCATACATCTCCGTTACGGCGTATGGGGGAAGATCTGCCTTCCATGGCTGATGAACCGGCTTGATCGCGCCACCGGCTTTCGGGATCGCTACAAAAAAGAGGGGAAGCCCGATTTTTCCCGGAGGCTGCGAAACCTGCGGGAGTACCTTATCGCCCAAAACGAGGCGCGTTACGGCTTGGGGGCCGCCTCCCTGCCGGACCAGGGCGAAGTTTCCTCCCCCGACGGAGAGGGGAATTTGCAGGCGCGGATCGACGGCATTACAGACGCGGCCATAGGCAGGGCGAAGAAGATCCTGGGGTTCAACGGATTGGGGTCGAATACCGCGGATTGGATAAACGAGCTTCGCCAAATATGCTGGGACCGCATCTACCTGCCCGACAAAGAAACCCTGGAGGATCTGTCCCAGGTCGAGCGTTCCCTGCTGGATCTCCGGGCCGGGGAAGCCTGGCACGCCGGGCGGCATATAGAACTGGCCGATTTTCTCCGGTTTTTCCGCTCCCCCCTGCCGGAGGAAGACACCCCGCTGCATCTGAAAATTGAGTACGCCCAGAATCTCTGGGATCTCGCCAACAGGACCATGGGCGGTTCCTACTCGACCCGGAATATCAATATCTTTCCCCGCCAGGTTATCATCCAGGCAGCGGAGCCGATAAACCTGACGGACCGGCTTCCCGACTATCATCAGGACAGGAAAGCCGCGATCCAGTCGGCCATGGATGATCTGCTCAAAGCCTACCTGAACTGCATCGAAGAAGCCAACAAAACCGGCTAAAGAGCGCTCCATACAATGTAGCAGAGCGATCTGGAACGAATCATGCCGCTACTTTACAAAGTAGGATTTCTCCCTGAAAAGCCTGGTAACAGTCCAGTCCGCCAGGGCGTACACGTAGGGCGATCCGCTGGCGGTGGCGGCTTTTTGATTTTCCGGCAGAATTCCCACAGCGATAGTGAGGGAGGATCCGTTGCCCAGCTCCAGAATTACCGTGCCGTCGCTGAAACCCGCGGTGGCGGCGCTGAGGCCGGGCATAAAATTGTCCCCCTCCGCGTCCAGGATGCCGCGCAGGTAGGAATCCACCCGCTGGGCGTCCACGGTCTCGTCATCCATGCCCTCTACGCTCCAGCCCGATCCCTTGCGGGTGATGGTCAGGGGCTCAGGGGGGGCGGCGCCCTCCTCCTCAGGCGGCAGGGGGCTCACGGCAATGCGCTGCACCTGGGCGACGTCGGGCGGGGACTCGGCAAAGAGCCCCAGCCGGTGCCAGGAGGTTTCCGCGCCGTTGATGTAGGCGGACAGCTTGTCTTCCCCGGAACGGAATTCGTTCTGGCCGTTCATACGCATATAGACTTCCCGGCCCGCGGCATCGCTGTTGCCCACCAGCAGATCCAGCAGGGG
>JAIROB010000024.1 GCA_031257695.1 Treponema sp.
ACGGGATTAACGCTGAACATGATAAGATCAACCACGCCGGTTTCCGCGATACGTCCGGCAATTTCGCTGTTATGGCAGCTTGCGCCTATGGCGCGGATTACCCCTTTTTCTTTTAAGCCGATGACATAATCCAGCAGTTCATCTTCAAAACAGAGGGAAAAATCCCTGTCGGTATCTACGAAAAAAAGCATACCAAAGTCTATATAACTGGTTCCCAACCCTTTCAGAAGATTTTCAAAATTGTTCCTGCACGTCCCAATATCCCGGCTTGCGTCGTATTGCCCATCGGTGGCGGAAGATCCGATATGCCCCTGGATGAGTATTTTTTCACGCTTTCCCCGCAATGCCCGGTTGATATGGTTCTGCACGTCAAGGCCGGGCATACAGCAGTCCATGATGTTAAGACCGGAGTCTATAGCAAAACCGATGACACGATCCGTTTCGGCGGCGGAAATACGGGCAATCCCTTCGGAACCGAGGCCGATGACGCTTGCCTGTATGCCTGTTTTTCCTATTTGACGGTATTCCATTTGTTCCTTGTTGTTCCCGCCTTTTGACGGTCTCCTTCCAAAGTTGTAACAAGCCTATCCCTTGGAGTTAACTCCAAGTCAAGCGGTTTTTTACGAATTCAGAAAATTTTTATCTTTTTTTCTTCTGCAGGTTTGTCCTATTTTTTATTCGCAGTGGGATCTAATACCCAAGAACCCGCTCGCCGGCTTAGCTAAAGCCAAGCCGTATTAGTTCAACACTGGGAAATTGTTGGCGTTACGCGAAGCCGCATTGGTTTAATTAACAACCTGCCGGCATGGATGCCGGCTGTAGTAAATGTTTAGGTTTTTGCTGCGCAAAAACCTAAAGCTAAAAAATGGCATGGATGCCATTTTTTAGCAGCGCAAGGGATAGAGCGGAAATACCGGAAGCCCGCCGCAGGCGGGCTGAGGAATTGCAGCGATAGCCCGGTCCCCGCGAAGCGGGGATGCGCCCATAGAAACTCGACATTCGGCCTAATAATTTCCTTTCCGCCGGCATAATACCGGAAACCCCGGCGGACCAAAACCCCGGAAGCCGTTCCCTTGGTCCGTACTGTTCTGTATAAAGCTTGTCTTTCACGGGAATGTTGGTATACTACAGGCAGATTTTATTTCCCTGAACAGGGTCACAGAGGAGTCGTGATGAATATTACCGCTTTGGAAAGAACCGCCCTGAGTATCCGGGCTCTTAGTATGGACGCTATTCAGAAGGCCAATTCCGGCCATCCCGGTCTGCCTCTGGGGGCCGCGGAGCTGGGGGCCATTCTCTACGGGGAACTTCTCCGCCACGATCCGGGAAATCCCGGCTGGGCGGACCGGGATCGTTTTATCCTTTCCGCCGGCCACGGTTCCATGTTTCTCTACTCCCTGCTCTACCTGGCGGGGTATCAGGATATTAGTCTGGACGACATAAAAACTTTCCGGCAGATAGGTTCCCGGGCGGCGGGGCACCCCGAATACGGTCTGGCCGGCGGCATTGAGGCGACTTCCGGTCCTCTGGGTCAGGGGCTGGCCATGGCTGTAGGTTTTGCCGTGGCGGAAACCATGCTGGCCGCCCGGTTTAATACGGCGGCCCGCCGCATTATCAGCCATTATACGTATGTGCTTGCCGGGGACGGCTGTCTTATGGAGGGGGTCTCCGCCGAGGCAAGTTCCCTGGCGGGAAAGCTGGAACTGGGGAAGCTGATTGTCTTTTACGATTCCAATCATATCACTATCGACGGCAGTACCTCCCTGGCCTTTACCGAGGATACGGGGAAGCGTTACGAGGCTTACGGCTGGCAGGTTTTGCGGGGCTCCATGTACGATTTTGAAGGAATAGCCCGGCTCGTGGCCCAGGCAAAGGGGGAGACTGTTAAACCGAGCTTGATCATCCTGGAATCCATTATCGGGAAGGGGGCCCCCCACAAACAGAACAGCGCCGATGCCCACGGCGTTCCCCTGGGCCCGGAGGAAATCAACGCCGCCCGTTCCGGCCTGGGCATCCCCGCCGGGGCGGCGGGGGACTTTTATACCGCCCCGGAGACCCTGGAATATTTTAAGGCGAAGCGGGAGGACTGGAAGAGGATCCGTCAGGGATGGGAAGCGGAATTCGAAATTTGGTCGAGGGAAAACCCCGAATTGCGGAAAGAGTGGGACGCTTTTTATTCCCATGACGATTCCGCCGCCCTCTGGGCCAAGGCGGTCCTGCCCGCGTTCAAGGGCGGGGATTCTGTGGCCACCCGCGGTGCGGGGAATAAGGCCCTGTCCGCCCTGTCCGCCGTTCTGCCCAGCCTGGTGGGGGGGTCTGCGGATCTCAAGGGGCCCAACGCGGTGGGTTTCCCTGCGGCGGTTTACTCCCCCCAGGACCGGGCCGGCCGCTATATCCACTTTGGCATCCGGGAATTTGCCATGGCCGCCATTTCCAACGGGATTCAGCTCCACGGGGGGCTGCGGGCTTTCTGCGCCACCTTCATGGTTTTTTCCGATTATCTGCGGCCCGCCCTCCGGCTTTCGGCCATCATGGAACAGCCGGTGATCTATGTTTTAACCCACGATTCGATCTTTGTGGGGGAAGATGGTCCCACCCATCAGCCTGTTGAGCATCTGGCTTCCCTAAGGGCCATTCCCAATGTCCGCCTCCTCCGCCCGGCGGACGCGGAGGAGGCGGTAGAAGCCTGGCTCATGGCCCTGGAAAATTCGACGGGTCCCACGGTCCTTGCCCTGTCCCGGCAGAATATCACCATGTTCGACAAGGGGGACCCCGATTGGCGGAATACTATCCGTACCGGGGCCTATATCGTGAAGAAGGAGGCCGCCGCGGCTCCCGATGTCCTGATCATCGCTACGGGTTCCGAAGTGGGTATGGCCCTGGAGGCGGCAAAACTGGCGGAACAGGGGGGGAAGCGGGTCCGGGTGGTGTCCATGATAAGCCGGGAGCTTTTCGAGGCCCAGCCCGCCCCCGTCCGGGACGCCCTGATTCCCCCGGGGACGCGGCTTATCTGCTGCGAGGCGGGGGTTAAGAGCGGTTGGGAACGCTGGGCCAAGCCGGAGGACATCCTTTCGGTGGATCGCTTTGGCGTTTCCGGTCCCGCCGGCAAGGCCGCCGAAGCCCTGGGCTTCACCGTTCAGGCCCTCCTGGGAATCATCAATCGCTAAAATCCGGGACTTTGCGGGAACCGTGATTCCGCAAAACAAAAGCTAGCCGAAAAAGCGGATGCCTCAAAACTAAAAACCTAGCCAAAAAGCTATAATGGCTCCACTGGACTGTGGAGCCATTGAGGTTAGGAATGAGTACAAGATGGGAGATTTATCAGGCGCATTTCAGGCGCTACCAGAAGGCGGGGGAGGCCGAAAAGGGCAAGATCCTTGACGAGCTTAGGGGAACCACGGGGCTGAACCGGGACCACTTGGCCCATGTGCTGGCAAGCTATGGGAAGCAGGGCGGGGGACAGGCAGGCGGGAACGGCGGCGGTCCGAAAGGGCGCGGGAAACGGGGTCCGGGGAAGCGGGGCGGGAGGCCGCCGAAGTATCAGGGGCCGTTGTTCATCGGGGTGTTGACCCGGATATGGGAGGTCCACGGACGGCACTGCGGGAAGCTGTTTGCGTCCTTGATACGGGAGATGATTGACTTTCTGGTTGTCTGGAAAGAGCCGGACTACGGTATCACCGATGAACTGAAAGTTCTGCTGGTAAGAATAAGCGGGGCGCAGATAGACCGGGTACTTGCCCCGGCACGGAAGGCTTGGGAGTTGCGGGGGGTAAGCACGACCAGGGCGGCGGGGATGTCGCTGCGCTCCCAGGTGCCGGTGCAAACCCATTTTGACCGGGAGACGGTAGGGCCGGGTGATTTCGCGTTTGACACGGTGGCGCACTGCGGGGCCGGTGCTTCCGGGCAGTTTTGCAAGACCCTGACCGGAACCAGCCCGTATTCGGGGTGGGTGGAGGAACGCGCCCTGCTGAACAGCGCGAACAAGTGGGTGGCCGGAGCCATCGAGGACATCAGGGGCAGCCTGCCCTTTCCCCTGTCAGGCGGCCATTGCGACAACGGCATGGAGTTTATCAACAAGCCGCTTTTGGCGTGGTGCCTTGAACGGCATATCAAGGCGACCCGGAGCAGGCCCTACCGGAAGAACGACAACTGTTTCGCCGAGCAGAAGAATTACGATGCGGTACGCAAGACGGTGGGGTATTTCCGGTTTGACACCCAGGCTGAATGGGAAGCGCTGGGGGAGGTGTACCGGTATCTGTGCCCGCTTTATAACTACTGGTATCCGTCATTCAAGCTGGTGGACAAGGTGAAACAGGCTGACGGGCGGTATAAGAAGGTGTATGAGAAGAAGCCGGCGACCCCGTACCAGCGGCTGCTTGAGTCTCCGCTGGTGAGCGAGGAAAGCAAAGCGGAACTGAAGCGGCGGAAAGACGGGCAAAACCCGGTAGAGCTGAATGCCCGGCTCAACCAGGCGGTTGAGAGGCTGTTGAAAATAAACCGTGAAAAGGCAAGTATGAGACAGTCCTCCGGTCAGGAGGCGGAACAGGCCGAAGTGGTCTGATTTCGGCTGGGTTTTGGTTTTGAGAAACCGGCCTCTTTTCGGCTAGATTAATTTTGAGGCAATGCGGGAACTTGACGGCAGTTTTTGGATTCACTATATTGGCAGTTCAGCGTTGAATTGTTCCGGAGCGGTGTCCGAGTGGTTGAAGGTGGCAGTCTTGAAAACTGCTGGGTGGCAACATCCCGGGGGTTCGAATCCCCCCTGCTCCGTAAGCGGCAGGGGGGATTCGAAGGGTCTCTGCGGGCCTGAGAAGCCGAGCAGGGGCGAAGGCTTCGAGGGTAAACCCGCAGGAGGCGGGTTTAGCGGGAAGGCCGGCCTGGAGGCCCGAAGCAGGAGGCTGAGGGCTGGAAGGCGAACCCCCCTGCTCCGTAAGCGGCAGGGGGGATTCGAAGGGTCTCCGCGGGCCGGTATTGGGAGATTTAACCTCCGCCGGGTGACGGCAAGATGCCGCCGTTTTTGATAATTGGTTTCTTGGGTGTATGACCCCTCATACACCTTGTAATAATCCTTGGAGCGGTGCGAGAGCGGCTGAATCGGGCTCCCTGCTAAGGAGTTATACCCCGAAAGGGTATCGGGGGTTCGAATCCCCCCTGCTCCG
>JAIROB010000053.1 GCA_031257695.1 Treponema sp.
GGAAATTTATTGTACTGGCCGGGGCCATACCCCGATCCAAAAGGCGGTTTACAACATTTTCGGTGGTAGTAAATTTTCCGGAGCAAGCTCCGGGGTATGGACCCCGGCTTCCAATCAAGCGTCCATGCCGGCTTCCCGCGGTTTCCGTCTAAACTCCTCGATATTAAGGCAAGAAACCCCCGGAGCGAGGGGGAGTTGACCGCTATTGCGGTCAATTAGAAAGCCGAAGGCGGCGGGGCGCCCGAGGGGGTGTCCCCCTCGGCTAGGGGGTACGGGGGGCATTGAGCCCCCTGTAGAGGGGGTAGCGTAAGACCCGCTCGCGGGGCTGGAGCGTGGGGGAGACTTCCCCCCTTGTATGTGCGGTTGCCCCGGTGTTTTTTGCAATTTTCCTTTACAGATGGCCGGATGCGTAGTACCATGGTCGTATATGGCGCGCAGCGAACCCCTTACTGGCAAAGTGTACGATGTCCAGGCTTTTTCCGTGCAGGATGGGCCGGGGATCAGGACTACGGTTTTCCTTAAAGGCTGCCCTTTGGTGTGTCCCTGGTGTCATTCCCCGGAATCCCAGGCTTTTCATTCCCAGTTAAGCTGGATCGCCATGCGCTGTATCGGGATGGCGAAGTGCGGCAAATGCGTCCGGGCCTGCAAAAAGGAAGCGATAGGAGCGGGGCATGTCACGACCCACCCGACCACGGGCGAGGAGATTCAGCACGTTAAGATAGACCGGGCCCGCTGCGACAACTGCGGGGACTGCGCCAGGGTTTGCTTTCCCGCGTCGCTCTACATCTGCGGCACGGACTATACCGTGGAAGATCTGGTGGAGCGGGTGGTAAAGGACAAGCCCTTTTACGATAAGTCCGGCGGGGGGGTGACCATTTCTGGCGGGGAGGCGCTTTCGCAGCACGAGTTTACCGCGGAGGCGCTGCGGGAGCTGAAAAACCGGGGGGTGCATACGGCCCTGGACACTACGGGTTACGCCAAACAGGAGTATGTGGACGAGGTTCTTCCTTATACTGATCTGTTCCTCTACGACCTTAAACACATGGACAGTGAGATCCACCGGAAAATGGTGCGGGTTCCCAATGAACTGATTTTGGCCAACGCGGAACACATAGCCCGGGAGGGGGGGAAGTTTCAGATCAGGATCCCCGTTATCCCGCAGTTCAACGATTCCGAGGAGAATATCCGTCAAACCGCGGAATTTTGCCGGGGCCTGGGCGAAGCGGTTTTGATGGTGCAGCTGCTTCCCTATCACAACCTGGGGGTGGTGAAGTACCAGAGGATAGACGACACGAAAAAGGTTTTGGAGGCCGCGCCTCCTTCGGAGGAAAAAATATCCCGGCTCAAAGCTGTCATGGAAGAATACGGCCTCCGGGTTACGGTTCACTAGACTGTAGCGGCGCGTTGTTTTCGGAATTTCAGGGACGCCTTGGCGCGGCCGGAAAATATTTTCACTTACGGAGGATAGCCATGTACGAATTTAAGCCGGTTACGGGCCGCATCGCCCAGATGCGGCAGCTCATTCGGGATCGGGTCATTCAGGTGGACGCTGAAAAGGCGCTGATCACCACCGAAGCGAGCAAGAAAAACGAGCACGTTGTTCCCCACATCCGCAGGCCCCGTATCGCCTACGAGGTCTGCTCGAAAATGACGGTGCGGGTGGAGGATTTTGAGCTTATCGTGGGCAACAAGGCCAAGAATTTTCTGGGCGCCTGCGTAAGTCCGGAATGGGAGGGCTCCGGCTGGATACCTATGGTGGTGGGTTCCGGCGCCTGGACCCTGCGGGATGACGGTCTCTACCACAATCCCGATAACGACGAGCTCAAGATGAGCGTGGCGCCGGAGGATGTGGAGGCTATCAGGTCCATAGCCGCCTACTGGATGGGCCGCACCATTAGCAGCACCGCGGACGCGTGGCAGCCCCCGGGCTATGACGAGCTGACCCGCTTTAACGTTACGGCGAACCTTCCCGGTATGCCCCTGATGATGCTGAGCGCCGGGCACCTGACCCCGGGTTTCCCCAAGATCCTCGCCAAGGGCTACAAGGCCATCCGGGACGAGGCCCAGGCGTGGCTGGACGATCATGTCAACAACCTCATGGGGGACGACGCGAACCGCGCCATGTTCTATACGGGGGTCACGATTACCTGCGACGCGGCCACGGTGTTGATCAAGCGCTACGCCCAGGCCTGTTACGAAAAGGCCAAAACCTGCACGGACCCGGTCCGGATGGCGGAGCTGCGGATGATGGGGGACAGCCTTAACTGGATTTCGGAGAACCCCGCCCGGACCTTCTGGGAGGCCTGCCAGGCGACTATTCTCTACCAGCTCTTCATGTCCCTGGAATCGGCGATACCCGCCTCCGCGTTCGGCCGTTTCGACCAGTACACCTGGCCCTACCTCAAGAAGGACCTGGAGGAGGGGGCGATAACCACGGAATACGCCCAGGAAATAGTGGACGCTTTTTTCCTGAAAGCAAACTGTTTCTACGGCGGCGGTCCCGGCGGCGGCATGGCGTCTATCACCGGCGTGGGAAACACCTACCAGCACACCACCATAGGCGGCGTGGACCCCGACTACGGCAAAGACGCCACCAACCCGGTGACGTACATGGTTCTGGAAAGCATAGGCCGCCTGAGCCTCCACGATCCCACCATAAGCCTCAGGGTGAACAAAGACACCCCGGACAGGCTCTGGGAATGCGCCCTGGAAACCACCCGCCTGGTGGGGGGCCTGCCCCTTTTCCAGAACGACGAGGTGATCATCCCCGGCATCATCCGGGAACTCGGCTTCGATCTCTACGACGCGCGCAACTACGCCCTCATCGGCTGCCAGGAAATCACCGGATCGGGGAACGACTATCCGGCCTGCAACGGGACTTCGGCGCCCTACGGTTCGGTGCACTACGGGGTCTGCCTTACCACCGCTTTGAACAACGGGATCAACCCCTTTAACAACGAGGAGTGCCGGATCAAGACGGGGTACCTCTACGACATGAAATCCTTCGAGGAAGTCAAGGATGCTTACAGGAAAATTGCCACCTACTTTACCAAGGCCCAGGTGAGCATCAACAACTACACCGAATACCTCCATATGTACCACGCCCCCCTTATCGCCCTTTCGATCTCCATGGAGGGATGCATGGAAAAGGGGAAAGACGTGACCTGGGGCGGGGCCAAGTACAACTCCTTCGGCGGCACCGGAACGGGTCTCGCCACCGTGGCGGATTCCCTGACCACCATCAAGTACATGGTCTTTGACAAGAAGAAGTGCACCGCCCGGGAACTCTACGACGCGTTTATGGCAAACTGGGAGGGTTACGAGGATCTGCGCCAGCAAATCCTGGCGGAGGTTCCCCATTTCGGCAACGGCGATCCCTACGC
>JAIROB010000095.1 GCA_031257695.1 Treponema sp.
GATATTTCCTGCTGGGAAATACCGTTTTTAATACAATATTTTCATTTTCGTCAACGACGAATGGCACGACATAGGTATACCCGCGGTGGGGAACAACAAAAATCGTTTGCCCTTCCCGGGAGGGGTTTTTGAGAATAGCCGTATATTTTTGTTCAAGAATAAGCCCGGCAAATTCATCCAGGGAAAGTCCTCTCTCAACTATGAGCTTTTTGTTTTTCACATCGTCCCAGATAACCTGCATAAAGATATCTTACTACATTGTCTATATATTGTCAATACGTGCGGCCTTCATGGGCGTCGTTTGAAGGCGGGGCCATGGGGGGCCAGATTGTTTGCCGGGTTTTTTTGCAGTATGCTGTAGATGGAAGGTATACTATGGGAACTTTTATGGGCCCGCATTCAAATGGCACGGGGCAGCGCCCGGAATGATGTATTGGGGTCCTGGCAACGGAATCACTTTTGAGCAGAGCGAATGCGCGGGCGGCAAGCGAGTTCCGCTGCCAGGGCCTCCCTTGCTCAGTTTCGGCGCTGCCCGGGAGACCCAACCGGGCCCATAGGGCGCGCTCTATCCGTGCCCGGCATTTTCGACTATACTCAAACCCATGAATAACACTAAGCTAAGACTAACATTGTTCGCCGCGCTCCTTCTCGGCCTGGCGGGAGCGGCGACAGCCCAGAGCGCGTCCGGGGGCCCTTTGACGGTATACGCCATCCGGGGCCCTTCCGGAGTGGCTATGATCCGGCTCTTTGAAGATCCGCCGGCGGTTGCCGGGGGGCCCGTCAGGATGGAAGCCCTGGCCCAGGCAGATCTGGTTGCGGCCCGGTTCATTTCCGGGGAGGCCAAGGCGGGGATGCTGCCCCCCAATGTGGCGGCAAAGATAGCCTCCACCGGGAAACCCATACAGGTGGCCGCGGTCACCGGCACGGGGATGCTCAGCCTCCTGACCAGCGACAGCTCCATCCGGAGATTCGGCGACCTCAGGGGCAAGTCCATCGAAGTGGCCGGCCAGGGGGCCACGCCGGATTTTGTGTTCCGGCGCATCCTCCGGTCCAAGGGCTTTGACCCCGACCGGGATATGCGGCTGAATTATTCCCTGGCGTACCCCGAAATTGCCCAGTCCCTCATCGCCGGCAGGGTCTCCACGGCTTTGCTGCCGGAGCCCTTCGCCACCATGGCCCGGAGCGGCAGGCCGGATCTCCGCCTGGTGAGCGATGTCCAGCTTGAGTGGCAGCAGGCCGGCGGCATAGGCAACTATCCCATGACGGTTCTGGTGGTGGACGCTGATTACGCCCGAAGGGATCCGGCGGGGGTCCGCGCTATCCTGGCCGCCGTTAAAGCGTCCAGCGAATGGGTGACGGCCAATCCGGAGGAGGCTGGGGCCCTGGTGGAAAAGCACGACCTGGGCCTCCGGGCGCCGGTGGTGGCCGCCGCGATTCCCCGCAGCAATTATGTGTACATCGGCGCCCTTGAGGCCCGGCCCGCGCTGGAGGCGCTCTTTGGAACCTTTCTGCAATACTCCCCCGACTCCATAGGGGGAAAATTGCCGGGGGATTCTTTTTATCTTGATCTTTAGAAAACAGCATTGGTGGGGCCTGGCGGGAATAGCGGCGCTGTTGGCGGCCTGGGAAACTGGCGCCCGTCTGTCCGACAGCTTTTTGATTTTTCCGGGTCCGGCGCTGGCGGCGAGGCGTTTTTTTGAGCTCCTGCAAACAGAACGGTTTTACCGCGCCCGGGGGGGGAGTTTTTTCCGGGTCCTGTTAGGAATACTGTTTTCAGTCCCCGCGGGGACGACCCTGGGGATTCTGGCGGGGCTGGACAGGCGGATCGCGGCGTTTCTGTCTCCCCTCTTTGCGGTGATCGCCGCGACCCCGGTTCAGTCGGTGATCCTCATAGCGTTTTTGGTTTTCGGTTCCGAGCGGACCCCGGTGTTTACCGCGTTTCTTGTGGTCTTTCCGGTGATGGCCGCCAATACCTTAGCGGGGGTCCGTTCGGTGGATCCCAAACTACGGGAACTGTTCGCCCTTTACCGGCTTTCCCGGGAAGAGACGATCCGGCGGCTCTATATGCCGGCGATTGCCCCCTTCATCATGGGGGGGCTGCATAGCTCCCTCTCCCTGTGCTGGAAGGTGGTGGTAGCCTCGGAGGTTCTCGTCCAGCCTGCGCTTGCCCTGGGAACGGGGATGCAGAGGGCCAAGGCCCAGCTTGAAACGCCGGAGCTGTTCGCCTGGACAGCGGCCACGATTATCGCCGCCGCGCTTACGGGGCTGGCGTATTCGGCCCTGCTGCGGGCCCGTGGAAGGAGGCGGCCATCGCTATAGTTATTTCCATAAAAAACCTTTCATTTGGCTTTACAGAAAAGCTGATCTTCCACAACTTTTCCCTGGACATAGACGACGGGGGCCCTGTGGCGTTGCTGGGCGCCTCCGGCTGCGGCAAGACCACCCTGCTCAGGTTGATGGCGGGGCTCCTGAAACCCTCCGCCGGGGGCAGCGTTATTGAGCGGACCGGGGAGGTTTCCTTTGTGTTCCAGGAACATCGGCTCCTTCCCTGGTATACGGTTCTGGAAAATGTCAGCCTGCCGGTTGAGCGGAGCATGGGGAGGGCCGCGGCCCGGGACCGGGCCCTGCAATTCCTGTGCCGGGTTTCCCTGGAAGACAAGGCTGGCGCCTATCCCGCGGAGCTTTCCGGTGGCCAGGCGCAGCGGGCCTCTTTTGCCCGGGCCTTTGCCTGTCCCGCCCCCATCATCCTGATGGACGAGCCCTTCCAGGCCCTGGACATCCCCCTGCGGATCCGGCTTATGGAGACGACCCGATCTCTCCTGGAGCAGGAAAAGCGTCTTGCCGTGCTGGTAACCCACGATCCCCGGGAGGCTATTTTTCTGGGCCGGCGGATCCTCGTGCTGGGCGGCGGGGGGCGGGGCATTGTGTATGAAACCCTGGCGGACCTTTCCGGCCCGGACCGCGCCTACGGCTCCCCCGTCCAGGCCCGGCTTGAGGCGCGGCTCCTGGAGGCGCTGTCCGGGGAAACGCGGTAGTGCGGAAAGTTTAAAAACTTCGTTACGGTCCCTGCTTTAGGCAGGAAACTATCGCCAAGCAAAACCTCACGGGAACTTGTCCGGCAAAAGTTCGGGGGCGTTACGGGGGTGCCCTACAGTCCTCCGCGTCCTGCTTCGGGCTTACGGGCCGCCTTCGCCCGCTGTCGGCTTTCTGTTGCCGCGCAAGCGGCTGCCTTTCCATGCCGCCTTTCCCTCCCCTATAAGGAAGCCGCTAATGCGGCATCCGAAGGGCGCGGGCTACGGCAAAACGTAAAACGTTTTGCCCCCGTAGAGGGGGTAGCGGAAGACCCGCTTGCGGGGCTGGAGCGCAGGGGGAGACTTCCCCCCCTTAAAATACGCAGATGATAGAGCCATTCCAAAAACCGGAAAAAGCGCTTGACATTTGCTGCAATTGTATGTATATTGTATGAAGCGAAGGAGAAAATATGCCCTTATTACAGGTAAGAGATTTCCCTGAGGATATTTATGAGGAAATTATCTATGAAGCTCGCCGGCAGAATAGAACAATAGCCCAACAGACAATTATTCTCATAAAAAAGGGGCTTAGCGAAGAGATGTCAAATAAGGAACGCAGAAGACTTGCTGTAGAGAGGACCTTTTCCCGGAATATACCCCGGGATGTGAAAGCTGCGGATTATGTAAAATTTATTCGTGAGGACAGGGACAGATGACAGGATCGATTGATGTCTGCGGGGCAATGGAAATTCTCCTGCAGAAGGAAAAAGCCTTTAAATTTAGCAAAGTGTTACAGGAAGCGGCGCTTATTATAGCGCCGGATTTATATATTTCTGAATTAACAAATACTTTTTGGAAATATTACCGGGCAAATATTTTAACCAGAGATGAGTGCGCGCAGTACATAAAGGATGGAATAAATTTTGTGGATAAATTTATAGACGGCAAAGAACTTTGGCAGGAAGCGTTTTCGGAAGGAATACATAATAATCATTCTATTTATGATATGTTTTACCTGGTTGCGACAAGAAGAAATGATGGCATATTAATAACCAATGATTCGGTCCTAGCGGCAATTTGTAAAGACAATAACATTCAAATATGTTATTAGGATCAGTATAAGCGCGGCCCCTCACACTAAGTCCTGCGACACAGGCGCCTATGGGCCCGCCTTGAGGAGGCACGGGGCAGCGCTCACCCAAAGTGTAGAGGGGGGTCCTGACAATGGAATCGTCTGCCGCCCGCATTTGAGCGAACGAGCGGGCGGCAGGCGAGTTCCGCTGCCGGGACCCCCCACACAGAGCATAAGCGCGGCCCCGCTAACCCATCCGGGCCCATAGGCGCCGCTAGCCCCCACACTAAGAACTTA
>JAIROB010000119.1 GCA_031257695.1 Treponema sp.
CCAGGATGAAGCCCTCCGATGACTGGGAGCAACTGCTGCCCTGGAACCTCTCCCAATAATTTTTACCGCCGAACGACCGGCAGCAGGATTTCCGGGGGTGGTCAAAATTGACGGATACCCCGTATTGTCAACTTACCCTGAGTTGTCTCTGCTCCATCCACGGTACCGCCAGAGATACTGCCGCTTGAAACGGAGGATAAGATCCGGGGCAAAACTAAGCGCCGCCGCGAAGGGGAGGACCAGGGCAAGGGTCGGCTCGTTCCGCTGCCAGAAGCGGGGGATGAGCCGGAGGGCCATGGAAAAAACGCCGCCGGCCGCGACGTAAGACCACAGGGCCTTTAACAGAAAGCCCCGGAAATTGCCCCGGAAGGGATCGGGGGGAAAGGCATAGAGTATGCCCAGGGGGACCGCGGCAAACAGCAGGGGATTTACAAACAGGAGGTTCGCATTATTGTAGGTATAATCGTGGTTGGTGAAGAAGGACATGAAAAATGTCAGGAATCCCGCAACGCCGAAAAAGAGGCCCAGGAGGGCCTGGCTGAGGCCGAGAAGGACCCTGGCGCCGCGCTTTTCCCGCAGCGCCGCAAGCAGGCCCACAAAAGCGGCAACGCACAGGCCGAGGAGCAGCTCCCGGGGCCACTGGCTCCGGGGGGTATCCAGAGGCAGGGGGCGGTTTTCCGACTGGTGTATCACATCAACGGATTTTACCAGGCTCCGCTCCCGGCCGTACATATCCCGGTACCGGAAATCGGCGATGCGCCGGCCAATCTCCGCGGGGAGAAACATTTCCTGCCAGACCGTGACAGGAACGTCGATGTCCTGGCCCATGGCGAAGTTGAGGAACCAGTCCATCAGGGGATTGAACCAGGTGTGCCGCCGCACGTGCTGACGCAGGGTAAAGCGTCCGGGCTCGTCCAGGAAGGCTTCGGAAAACTGGCCGTTGGTCGCCAGGTCTATGATGTCCCGGATTCGGGTGGCGCAGTTGTCCTTAAAGTGGTGGTACCAGTAGTCCCGGTTCTCCGGGCGGACATTTACCTCCGCAAATTCGCGGACCCTTTCCTTGGTTTCCCGGGGAAGGTCCAGGGTATAGAAGGTGACATCCCGGTTGGCAAGGATATACTCGGCGATATTGGGCTCCGCCCGGGAAACTCCGCAACTGTAGAGGAGCCTCCCGAAGGCAAAGTTGACAAAAAAGTTGTCGTTCTCAAACGAAAAGAGTCCGTAATCGTAGAGTTTCTTTTCATCCGCCGCCCGATCTTCTATAATCAAAGCGATATGGCCCCACCAGAAGTAGAGCTCGTCCCCCGGCCCCATGACGCTGACCCGGATGGTAAGGTTGTCGTTATCGCCCCTGGGCCACGGCGTCTGCGCTCCAAGGGGAAGGGCGCCGGCCAGGAGGAGAATAAAGAGGCTGAGGATCCGAGAGCCCTTCATTGTTCCTATTTTGTATCATACCGCGGTTTGTGGCAAGCCGCCCCCCATGGACCCGGTTGGGTTTCCGGGGCTGCGCTGAGACGGAGTTAGGGGGGGCCTGGCAGTGGAACTCGCTTGCCGCCCGCTCGTTCGAAGCACGGACATTACTGTCCGTGTAAGGTAAGTATTTACCACATTGCTTCGCAATGTGTGCTCAAATGCGGGCGGCAAGCGATTCCGCTGCCAGGACCCCAATACATCATTCTTGGCGCAGCCCCGTGCCTCCTGGGGGGCCATGGGGGCCTTGGGCGCGGGGCCTTTGTTTCCACGGAAGCCGCGCATAGTAGGGGGCCCCCTGGCTGGGGGTCCGGGGGCATAAGGTTGACCGCTATAGCGGTCAATTAGAAACCCGGAGAGGGGGTAGCGGAAGACGCCGCAGGCGGCTGGAGCGAGGGGGAGACTTCCCCCTTCCTGTCTCACAAGAGCAAATTTGCCGGAAGCTGTATACTGTGGTCGTGGGCGGAGGCTTGAAAACTCCCCTCGAATGTGATAGGTTAAGGGCACTTTATTATGAGAGGTGTTACGATGGCGTACAAGATTAGCAGCGAGTGTGTCAACTGTGGATCCTGCGAGGATGAATGTCCCGCGGATGCCATTTCCGAAAAAGACAATGCCCGCTGGATCGATCCCGCTAAGTGTCAGGATTGCGGTTCCTGCGCTGCGGCCTGCCCTACCGACGCGATTGCGGCTGAATAGGCCGTCAATTCCGGATTAAAAGGCAAGGGTCGCTCCTTGCCTTTTTTTTAGGCCTGCCATGAATAGCAGTTTGTTGCGCTTCGCGCATAAAACCTCCAAAAATCGGCTGAAATCCGATTTTTACCTTGCAAACTGCCAAAGCAGGCCGGATAATCGGGGTTTTTGCATATTTTTTGATAGAAAAATATGCAAAAAGCCACAAGCGCTACAGGCTGCTGGCGCCCCCGGCCCTTCGCGGTTTCCATGCCTTGTTTCGCTTCTTTTCTGCTTTTCGATCCGGTTGTTGTCCGCCCAGGATCCCCTGCCTTTTCCGGTAATTACCCGGCTGGACGCCACGGACACGGCCTTTCGGCAATATGCGGAGGATGTCGAGGCTGCCCGGATGCGGATACACAACCGGGAACGCAGCGGCGAAACCGCGGCCGCGCTCGCGGAGGCCCTGACGGTGTACGCTTACCGGTCGGGGCCCCGGGACGACGCCTTTTCCCTGGCGGCGCGCTGCAACGTGCCCGTCTCGGCGCTGGCGACCCTGAACCGCCTGCCCCACCCTGACAGCTTTGCCGGGGAGCGTTCCCTGCTCCTCCCCTCCATGCCGGGCATCTTTATCGCTGAAAATCCCGGCACGGACCTGGAACTGCTGCTCTTTGCGGGGAGGGCGGAACAGGGGGGCGTCCCTGTGGCCATACCCGGAAACGGAACGAACGGGCGTTACTTCTTTTTTCCCGGCGCGGATTTTACCCCCACGGAGCTGGCTTTCTTTCTAAATGTCGGCTTTCGCTACCCCCTGAGGACCTACCGGCTGAGCAGCCCCTTCGGTCCCCGGCGAAACCCCGTTACGGGCAACTTCGCCGTACACCAGGGGCTGGATCTGGCCGCGCCGGAAGGAACCGAGGTGTACGCCGCCCGGGACGGGGAGGTGGTGGAACTCGGCGCGGATCCCGTCTACGGGAACTTCATCATTATCCGGCACGGGGAAACCTGGGCCAGCCTCTACGGACATCTGTCAAAATTCGAAATAGCCTTGCGTAGCCGGGTCCGATCCGGTACTCTTATAGGTAGGGTCGGTTCGACCGGCCAGTCAACAGGACCTCACCTGCACTTTGAGTTGCGGCAAAATGGGAGAGCTCAGGATCCCGGGAGACTGTTATTTTCAAAATGATGCGCCCATGGCGGACTGTACTGTTTCTATCCTTCATCGCCCGGCTCTGCGGTTTGGCGCCCCTTGGGGCTGAACAACTGCGGATTCTCAATGCCGGAAACATCCTTGTGTCTCTGGACAAATCCGGCGGGGATTCCATCCTCCTCTCTTACACCGATTCAGCGGTGATCGCCCTGGATCAGGAGATTCGTTTTTTCCGGGGCATAGAGGTGGAACTGGTCGTGCCCCAGACCTACCTGGCCCACCGGGGCAGCCTCGCCCTGGCGCTGTACGCGGACCTCGACAAAACCCCCGCCCCGGGGATTGCGGATCTGGAAGCGCGGCTCATCAGCATGGAGCCCATCCCCAACAAGATTCAGATCGTCTATCAGATACCCATACGGCCCGATCACGGCCTGCGGGAGAGTCCCTACGCCGCCCTCCCCGTGGAGATGGCGCCGCCGGAATCCTTCCCCCTGCTGTTCAGGATTCTGCCGGTGATCAAGGGCTTGAGCGAAGATGTGGAGGCCATGTCCTTTCGGCTCAGCGTTAAGCCTATCCTCAGCGATGAGGGGGCGGTGCGGATCATCCCCCGGTACCCGGAACACCTGGGCCAGCGTCCCTTTACCGCCCTGATAGACGACGCGGTGGTGGAGCGGCTCCAGGAAACCCGGCTTTTAAAGGAAGGGCAGCACAGCCTGGTTATCATCTCCGACGACTACCGCAATGAAAGCCGCCGGTTTCTCATAGAGCGGGGCAAGATCCTGGATCTGATCATCCTCCTCCAGGACACCGTCCCCCTGGTGTATTTTGAAGCCCCGGACAACGCCCTGATTTTTTTCGACAATGAAGCGGTGGACAGCAGCCGCCAACCCATGAGCGTGGAACCGGGGCTCCACGAAGTGCATTTTCAGATGGGCGATTACACCATGGTCAAGTCCCTGACCGTCCGCCGTGGAAAAACCTACCGCATAGCCCTTGACGTGGACCTGTCAATCTCCGAAAGCGATTGAGCAGCAATTCCGAATTCAAAATCCCAAAACCGAAAAGACCTGCGGATCCCCCTATAGACCCAAGTTGGGTTAGCAGGGACGCGCTATGACTTCGTTTGGGGGTCCTGTCTTTCGGATTGCCGCGAAAGCGGCTTCATGAAAAAAGCACGGGGCCCTCCGGCGGCCCCTCCCGTGCTTTTTTCACGGAAGCCGCTTGCGCGGCATAGTAGAGACCCCCATTTACGCTGTGTGTGTGCGTCCCCGAACCGTTTGGGGGTCCATAGGGGGATCCGCAGGTCTTTTCGACCGGCGCCCCAATCGGAATTGCCGCCAAAAAACGCGGGAGAGCATGGTAAAAATGGTCAAATACCCTCCGCTTATGTCTGGCAAGCCCTTCAATAGCCCTCTGGTATTTGACCATTTTTTGATTTCGGAATTACTGGCGATTGAGCAGCTTTCAATTTTTGCGGTTTTCAATGGGTTTTAGTAAAGAAAAATTAAAGATCCAAAGAAAAATGTCGATATTATAATTGTCGGATCTATAGTTCCCCTCCCAAATCACTATATTTCCGACTGCCTCAAGGGCAGGGCCGGCGATTTTCGCCGGCCTTTTTTATGCGCCCCCAGTTGAAAATTAATTCAAAAAAGTGTATGAATTCCGAAAAGAACTTTGGTTTCCCCGGAGGCGTAGTATGCTGGCGTTGAAATTTGGAGGCACCTCCGTAGGGTCGCCTGAGGCTGTGGAGCGCCTGTTGGCTATTCTGGCGGACCATGAACACGCCCATAAGTCGCGGGTCGTGGTGGTGTCCGCTCTGTCGGGGGTGACCGACGCGCTCATCCTCGCGGCCCGGCAGGCGGCCGGGGGGGACTCCGCTTACGCCGCCTCCCTTAAGGAACTGGAATACCGGCACCGCAAAATGATCCGAGCCCTGCTTTCCGCCGAAACCCGGAAGGCCGCGGACGCTTCCCTCAAAAAGACCTTTGCGGAACTGCGCCGCACCCTGGACGGTATAGCCCTGCTCCGGGAACTGTCCCTGCGGAGCCTCGACCTGGTGATGAGCTTTGGGGAGCGGCTCTCCGCGGAACTTATAGCCCGGGTCTGCTGCGGCCGGGGCATCCCCGCGGAATTCCTTGACGCCCGCCCCCTGATCCTCACCGACGATTCCTACGGCGCCGCCCGCTACAGGGCCGAAGAAAGCTACGGCCGTATCCGCGCCTATCTGAAAAAAAATCCCGCCCTCCAAATCGCCACGGGCTTTATCGGCGCCACCGCCGA
>JAIROB010000128.1 GCA_031257695.1 Treponema sp.
AGGCCGCCACAAGCTCATCCCAGGTTATCCCCCGTTTGCCGGGGTCGTTCATGTCCGGGGATATGCTGGCGCTCCGGCTGGTGGGCCCTATGCTCCCCGCCACAAACCGGGGCTTGTCCCCGGTGGAAAACCGGTCCGCCGCGCTTCGGGCCACCCGGGCCGCCGCGGCGCTGATCTCGTAGGCCATATCCGCCAGGCCGTAATCCGCTAGGGACACCGCCGTGGACTTGAGGCTGCAGGTTTCAATAATATCCGCGCCGGCATCGAGGTAAGCCTCGTGTATGGAAGCGATAAGCTCCGGCCTGGTCAGGCAGAGCAGATCGTTGCAGCCCCGGAGATCCAGGGGGTGATCCTTGAACCGCTCCCCCCGGAAATCCTCCTCTGCGGGCTTAAAGCCCTGTATCATGGTCCCCATGGCCCCGTCAAGGATGAGGATCCGCCGGGAGGCGAGGTCCGTAAGCCGCTCTCGAATAGTAATCATAGCGTAATTATAGCAAAAAACGCCCCCGCCGGGCAGGGGGCCGCGGCATGGAATTCAGGTTTTTTTTATGGTACAGTACCTGAGCTTATGGAGGAAAATTATGCTGCAACAGGCGTCCGTCCTGCTGGCCTTTGGAGCGGGGCTGCTCTCCTTTGTTTCACCCTGCGTGCTGCCCCTGATCCCCTCCTACCTCGCCTTTCTGGGCGGCGTGGGATTGGACCGGGGCGACGGCTCTGTCCCCGGCGCGGCAAACAGGCCCCGTCTGGCGGCGGCGACGGCGAGCTTCATCCTGGGTTTTAGCGCGATCTTTATCGTTCTGAGCCTCCTCTTTTCCGGGACCTTTTTCCTGCTGGGCGGGGCGGCCCGGTATATCAACCTTGCCGCGGGAATCATCGTCATCATCCTGGGGCTGAACGTGATCTTCGATTTCCTCAAGTTTCTGAACTATGAGAAACGGGCCAGGATCGCCGGGCGCTCCGGGGGGCTTCCCCAGGCTTTCCTCATGGGCCTTGCCTTCGGCGCTGGGTGGAGCCCCTGTGTGGGGCCCTTCCTGGGGAGCATACTCCTCATGGCCGGTCAGGCCGGAAACACAGGCCGGGCCGTGCTGTGCCTGTCGGCCTATTCCGCCGGGCTCGGGCTCCCCTTCCTTGCCGCGGGGGTCTTTTTTGACCGTTTCCTCAAGGGCGCCGCCAAACTCCGCCCCCGCCTTCCCCTGATACGGCGGATCGGCGGGATTTTTCTTGCCGGCATAGGCATATTCACCATCCTGGGGAGGCCCGGCCTGACCGTCCCGGGCCGTGTTCCCGCGGCGGAGCGCGATGAACTGAGCGCCCCGCTGAAAACAGACCCGGAGGTGAAGCGGATCCTCGAAGATCTGGGCATACCCGCGGCGGACCCGCCCATCCCCATGTTTGACTTTTCCGCGGAGGCGCCCGACGGGACCGTGATCAGGCTGTCGGATCTCAAGGGCAAGGCGTTGTTTCTCAACTTTTGGGCCACCTGGTGCGGCCCCTGCAGAATGGAGATGCCCTCCATGGAGGCCCTGTACCGGCGCTTTAAGGATCGGGGGCTTGAGATTCTCGCGGTCAACGTCCGGGAAAACCGCAGGGACGTGGCCGCCTTTATGGAGGAGATGAGCCTCAGTTTTCCCGCGGCGCTGGACCTCCGGGGCGACATTGCCTCTGACTATGGGATTGAAGCCTTCCCCACCACCTACCTCATAGACCGGAACGGGGGGATCGTCGCCCGGCTGGTGGGGGCGATACACTGGGATGTTCCCGAACTGGAGGGGCTTTTCGAGGCGTTGACAAAGGCTCCGGCGGGGCGCTAACAAAATTCCCGAATAATGATACTGTTACAACGCGGGTCCAAGCCCGCTGTCGGCGTTACTGCAGCCGATGGAGAAACCTAAGCTTGTTTTCCCGGAAACTGAAGTCTTGGGAAAGCCTCTGGAGAACTATGATTTTTTATTTTACGGCCACAGGCAATTCGCTCTATGCGGCGGAAAAAATAGCGGAAGCCACGGGCGACAGCCTCGTATCCATAGGCGGGGCTTTAAGGGATGAGTTATATGACTACGACATCGGGGACGGCGAGTATTTAGGTTTTGTCGTTCCGACCTTTGCCGGAACCCTGCCCGGCGCCGTGGGCCTATTCCTCGAAAGGCTTGCGCTGAGGGGCTACGGAAACCACTTTGTCTACGGGGTTTTTACCTGCGGAGAAAGCGACGGGTTTGAATCCGCGGCGCTGTGTGCCATGCTGAAAGCAAAGGGCGTTTCGTTCGCCGGTTCTTTCGAGCTTGTTATGCCGGATAACTTCATCGTGTGGTCGGAGGTTCCGCCTCAGGAAAAGCTCAACGCCATATTGGAAAACGCGGACAGACGGCTTGACGGGATTATCGCTTCAATAAAGGCAAAGAAGCCGGGCAAGATAGACACCGGGGTTCCGAGGGATCTCTTTATGAGGCTTGCGGAATTCAGCACATCGAAACATACAAGCATACTCCATTCCGACGACAAATGTACCGGCTGCGGATTATGCGAAGAGATCTGTCCCATGCGATGCATTAAAAAAGACGGCGAAGGCCGCCCCCTCTGGGAGGGGCTTTGCGCCATGTGCTTTGCCTGTCTTCACCGGTGTCCGGTAAGCGCCATCCAGCACGGCAAGGACACCCAGGGCAAAGGGCGGTATGTAAATCCGAAAGTCGCCTTTAAGAACAAGTGAGCCTGTGGAAAACCCTATGGTTTTCCACAGGCTCTTGGAAAAAGCGGTCTAAAGCCCGCTTTTTCCCGCACATCTAAGGTTGCTGTTCCAAAACTGAAGTTTTGGAACAGCCTCAAGTAGCAATTTAGCTGTTCAGCAGGGCCGCTATGTCGGAACGGCGCCACTTGAGGGCCACGTCGCCGGGGCTTTCGGCGGAGATGTTCCGGGTGGTTTTGCTGGCTCCCAGGTCTATGAGCAGGGCGACGAGGTCGGGGCTTCCCATCTGGGCGGCGTAGTGGAGAATGGTGTTGCCCGTGGGGTCCTGGGACGCGATGGCCCTGCCGCTGAAAACGGCGTTGACGGCTTCCCGCCCCTTGGCAAGGGCGATTTCAGCGGGGCTTTTCCCGTCCCCGGCCACGATAAAGACATCCGCGCCCCCCTCCGCCAGCAGTTTGGCGTGGTCCCACTTGTCCCGCTCCAGCGCCAGATGCAGGGGGGTCTTCCCGTCGAGATCCACCGGGGAGATCCGGGCGCCCGTATTAATGATGATCCTGAGGGTCTCCGCCTCCGCGTTGGACAGGATGGCGATGTGCAGGGGCGAGCGGCCGTCGTCGTCGGGCACGTTGATCCACGCCGGGGTAAGGAGAGCGGAAACCATGCGCGGCGAAGTTGCCAGGGCGGTCTGAAAGGGGGTCTTTTCCAAAATATTTCTGGCGTGGATCTTCGCCCCCCAGCCGAGGAGGAGGGCAACCATGTCGAGCCGGTCCTGGGCCACGGCGATGTGCAGGGGGGTGTCGCCCCGGTTGTTCCGGGTGGTGACATCCGCGCCTATATCGTTGAGCCGTTCCGCCGAGGCGATATAGCCGGCGATGATCGCTTCCATAAAGGGGGTGTTCCCCTCGTTATCCCGGACTTCCAGGCCCGCGCCGTTGCCGATGAGCAAGGTTTCCATGCGGATGATGCCCCAGCGTATGGAATCGTGGAGCGGGGTCTTGCCGTTCAGCGCGTGGGCGTTGACATTGGCCGCCCTGCTGATGAGGGTCTGGCCGGCGTTCACCGAGTTCCAGCGCACCGCCGCGTGGAGGCTGTTGTTCCCCTGGGAATCCCGGGCGTCGATGTGGGCGCCCGCGGCAAGGAGCGCCAGAACGGTGTTGCGGGAATCCGCCTTAACCGCCATAAACAGGGGCGGCTCCCCCATGGCGTTGGGCACATTGGGGTTGATGCCCCTGGACACAATCATGGGGATATGGGCGTCCAGCTTCCACTGGGCGGCATAGTGGAGGATAGAATTCCCCGCTCCGTCCCGGGCCAGGATGGTGGCCGGGTTGACTATCCACTGCCGCACCTTTCCCGGAGGTATTTTTTCGGGGAAGCCTAGGTAGAGGGGGCTTTCCCCGTTGGCGTTATTGGCAAAGATATCGGCGCCCCGGTCTATGAGCAGTTCCCCCACGCCCTGGAGGTCGTCCCGCACCGCAAAATGCAGGGCGGTGTCCCCGGCTTTGTTCCGGGCATTGACCAGGGCCTTCCTGTCCAGTATATGAGCAAGTATCGCCGTGTCCGCATGGGCCGCAACGGCAATGTGCAGGGCGGTGTTTCCCTGGCTGTCGTTCTGGAGCGCGGTTTCTTCGGTGATCAGAGCAGGCAGCACGGGGCTGTTTTCCCGCAGGGCAAGCTCAAAGGGGGTCACTCCGTTGTTGTCCGCGGCAAACAGATCCGCCTTGTGCCGCAGGAGAACGCCGATGCTGTCGGTCCGGTTTTGCTGAACCGCCAGGTAGAGCGCCGTCTTTCCTTCGATGTTTCGGATGGACACGTCCGCGCCGCCCTCCAAAAGGGCGCTTACCGTTTCCGGGGGGCGGTTCAGGGATATGAGGATATGCAGGGGAGATTCGCCGTGCTCGTCCCTGATATTCGGATCCGCGCCGCGGGCGAGGAGCAGGGCCAGGGCTTCCCGGTGCTGGCCGCGGGGATGCCTATGTGCATGGGGGTGTTCCCCTTGGCGTCCTGGGCGCGGACATCCGCCCCGCGCTGCAGCAGCAGATCCATGATAAGGAGATTCCCCGATCGGGCCGCCTCGTGGAGGGGGGTGGTCCCCGAAGCGTTCTTAACATTGATGTCCACATTTTTTTCCAGAAGGTACTGCGCCATTCCGGCATAGCCTTCACCGGCGGCAAAATGCAGGGGGGCAATGCCGTCGCCTATGCGGGTATTGTAGTTGGAGGACCGCACAGCGGGAGCCAGATGATTGTAGACGGGATTGGCGGATACAGCGCCGGCCAGAATTAGTTTTTCCGCGACCTCAAAATGATCCCGGGAATTGACTTCCTCCAGGGCAAGGTCCAGTGCTGTTTTTCCGTTTTTGTCCGGGGTTTTCAGGTTGTTGCCCCGCAGTTTTGCTTCTTCATCGAGGATGATCTTCACCGCCTCTGCATTTCCCGCTATGGCCGCCAGGTGCAGCATGGTTCTGCCCTCCCCGTCCAGGGACTGCAGGGCTGTGGGGGTCAGGAGGGTCCGCAGGAACTCTCCCCCTAGGGCGATGGACGCCACCGCCGGGGTCTGCCTTCCGCCCTGCCGGTGATGTATGTCCGCGCCCGCCTCAATCAGCGCCCTGGCGCTCCGGGCATCCCGCCGCTCCACCGCCACCGAAAGGGGGGTGTGATCCTCCCGGTCCAGAAGATCCATGGTAGCGCCCAGGGATATAAAGAAGGCCGTCATTTCATGGTCCCTGGCATCCGCGGAAATATGAAGCGGGGTCCGGCCCCGCAGGTCGGTCGAATCGATCCGGGTCTGCCCTACGAAAAATTTTCTGGCGGCGCCGAAATCGCCCTTTTCCAGCAGGGTCCAGACATCGTCCTCCACGACTTCCTCCGGCGGAGGCGGCGGGGGCGGGCTGGCGCAGGACGCAATCAGGGAAAAACCAAGCCACATTCCGAACAGAGAGGCATAAAAATTCCGGTGAGCGCTATTCGTATGCTTCATAGTTACAGGTATCGACATAATAATAGGAAATATTAGGAATTACAGGGGCGGGTTTATCTTTTTTTTACCACCGTCGCGGGGGCCCTGGAGTCCAGGCGGTTCAGTATCGCCGAAAGCCTGTCCTTTTCGATAAGATCGATGAGCCGGGCTTCGGTAAAACGCTTGGCCTCGTCGGAGAAGTTTCCCACGGTGACGCAGATGCCCTTGCCGGCCTTGGCGTCCTTGAGGTGGGAGTGAAAATCCCGCAGGATAAGTTCCCCGATGGCGCCCGGGGTTCTGATAAAGCGGAACATCACCGTGTCGGACCACTTGGGGGCGTCCACCTCCGCCAAAATATCCGCCCATTCATTTTTGTTTACCTCAATATTGACGATTTTGGTTTTCGCCTTATTGTAAAAGCCCATCACCACCTTGCGGCACAGGGCAACAAAGTCAGCGGAAGAAGCCATGAGGTAGATCTGCAGGTTCTGGTTGGCGTTGAGTTCCTGGTATTTCCCGATCAGAAGGTTTACGTCCCTGTAGGAACCGTTCAGGGAGCGGATATCCTTGAGATGTTCCAGGGCTTTAGCGATCTCCTGCTGTTTAAGCAAAAGGGTGGCCAGGCGGTACTTTAGTTCCAGCAATATATCGGGTTTGATATTCTGATGCCGGAGCCCGATCTCAAAATCCAGGATAGCCTTGTCAACCTGGCGCTGATTCATGTTGATGGTCCCCGCAAAGAGACAGGCGCTGGGGCCCATCGCCGGGTCGGGCCTCAGGTGGGTAAAGATCTTCAGCGCCTGATCCACCTGGTTGGCGTCGTAGTAACACTCCGCCAGGGTGTAGAGGGATTCCTTGTCATCCGGGGCAATCTCAATGGCCTTGCGGATAAAATTCATCGCCTCCTTGTACTTTTTCATCTTAAAAAAAGAATGCCCCAGACAGCGCAGCGCCGCGGGGTTTTCCGGGTCCTGGGACCGGGCCTGTTGGAGGAGCTGTATGGACTTTTCGTAGGCCTTCTTCTGGAATTCCAACACCCCCAGGTTAAAATTGACCTCGAAATTATCCTGCCTGATGGAATGGGCGGCGGAAAGGCCCTTGTAGGCTTCGTTCTGCAATCCCTTTTTCAGGGCGGCAATCCCGTAGTGGAGGTTTATTTCAAACATATTGACCTCCGGGTGTCCCGCGGCGGCTTCCAGCAGCAGAGTGTAGGTTTTAAACGCCTCGTCCCAATTTTCTTCCTGATAGTACAGGCCCCCCAGGGATACAAGCGCCGGTATATCCCGCGGATTTTGGGCCAGCCGCTTATTCGCTGCCCGCAGGATGGCATCCCTGTTTTTGGCGCGTTTCCCGCCACCCTCATCTCCCGTCCCTTTTGAGCGGGTTATAACCATCATGAAGACGCAGGCTCCGAGGATAAGCGCCACCGTCACGGTTAAAACGGGAATAAGTCCATCCATGACACCATTATCGGAAAAAAAAAAAGATTCTTCAATGAGCGGGCGCTCCCCCCATGGACCCGGTTGGGTTAGCGGGGGCGCACTAAGATTTTGTCTGGGGGGTGGTAGCGGAATTCGCTTGCCGCCCGCTCGTTCGTTTCACTCAAATGCGGGCGGCAAACGATTCCACTACCACCCCCATTACACGGTGTGTGCGCGTCCCCGTGCAGTGTGGGGGCCCATGGGCTAAACTTGACCCACAAAAGATTGCTTGCCGGCGAAAGACCGCCCTCCGTCCTTGGTTCCGTAGTTTTTTTGCTGATTTTTGTCATTCCGACTAAAGCAAAACAGCGTTTCGTCCCCGTATAGGGGATATGAGACAGAAACGTTTATTAGCGCAGGGAGTGTGGTATGAGATCCGCTCCCAAATCAACAACCGGGAACAGATCCTCAGCCTGCCCAGGGCCGCGGCTCTCTTTTCCGGGGTTTTCCGGGAAACTACGCTCCGCTTCGCTTTCGAGGTCCGGGGCCTCCGGTTCGGCGCGGACCAGCTTAGGTTCTACATTAAGCCTGAGGACGGAATGGAGCTTCCGGCTATCATGCAGTGGCTGAAGCAAACCTTTGCCCAGCGATACAACGCGCTGACGGGGCGGACGGGGCACATCTGGGGGGACCGGTATTGGTCGGCGATCCTGGAAGGGGAGGCGCCAGAGGATGTGGGGATGGATGCGGCGCTTGGGGCCGGGGCGGAGCACAGGGACAGACCCTATAGGCAGAAACGGGACCGCAGCCCCCGGTTTTCCGTCATTTCCCCCGCTCTCCGGCCCCCTGCGCCCGGCTAAGGATTAGTTCAATAATAAGTTGAACAGATTGTTTATCTATAGTACAATGTTTTCATCAAGTAAATGAGGGTGAAAACATGGAAAAACGAATTCTACGAATGATACCTTTATTAGA
>JAIROB010000205.1 GCA_031257695.1 Treponema sp.
AATCCCCTGCTCTCCATACGGCTCCAAACCAGCATCCTGAAAAAGATCTTTCCCGGCAAGGGCCTGGAGGAGCTGGGGATTATCAACGAGGAGGTGGATCGCCTCTCCGCCCTGACCTACCGCATAAACGACTACCTCAGGGACGCGGCGGGCCAGCCGGGGCCCCTGAACATAGCCGCGGCGCTTTCCGAAGTGTCGACCCGGCTCTGCGGCAGAACTATTGTGGAGGAAAATTCCGCCCCGGACGCGCTGGTCTTTATGGACAGCGAGCGGGCGCGGTCGGTTCTTGAAAACATCCTCCGCAATGCCCTGGAAAGCGGGAGCGCTGAAAACGCCGTGGGCGCTTCCATACAGCGGCGCAGCGGGAACAGCGGTGACAGCAGCGTTGTTGTTGTCAGTATTTATGACCGGGGCAGGGGCATTGCCGAGGGGGATCTGAAACGGGTCTTTGATCCCTTCTTTACCAGCAAAAGCGCGGGCACCGGGGTCGGGCTTTCCATCAGCAAACGCTTTGTGGAGGCCGCGGGGGGAACCATAGGCATTGAAAACAGGGACGGGGGCGGGACCCTGGTCTCCATAAGCCTGGCGGAACACAGAAAAAATTCAACGGGAGGAGACGCATGAAGGTCTTAATTGTAGATGATGAAAGGAATATCCGGGAATCCTTAAAAAAATATTTGAGCCTGGAGCAGATCGATTCGGCGGCCGCGGAAACCGGGGAGTCGGCGATCCGGTTCCTTGAACGGGAAGCCTATGACGCGGTAATACTGGATCTGAAGCTTCCGGGGATAAGCGGGCAGGAAGTGCTCTCCTGGATCAACCGCCGGGGCATCATTTCCCCGGTGATCATGATCTCCGCCCACGGCCAGATCGCCGACGCGGTGGAGGCGCTGAAAGCCGGGGCCAAGGACTATCTGGTAAAGCCCTTTGACCCCGCGGAAATGGTGATACGGCTCCGCAACCTGGTGGAGGACAAACGCCGGGAAAACAGCCTTGAGGCGGAGAAACGGATGATAGGCGGGGAAAACCACCTCATAGGCGAAAGCGGGGCCATGCGGGAAATTTCGGAGCAGATAAACCGGATAGCGCTTTCCGGCGTTACGGCGCTGATCACCGGGGAAAGCGGAGTAGGCAAGGAGATTGTCGCCCGGGAGATACACCGCCGGGGCAAATACGCCCGGGAGCCCTTCGCTGCGATAAACATAGGGGGCATCCACGAGGGGCTTATGGAGAGCGAGCTCTTCGGCCACGAAAAGGGCGCCTTTACCGGGGCGCTTGCCCGCAAACAGGGTCTCTTTGAAGTGGCGGGCCGGGGCAGCATATTCCTGGACGAGATTGGGGAAATGCCCATGCCCCTGCAGGTAAAGCTGCTGCGGGTGCTGCAGGAACGGAAGATCCGCCGCCTGGGGGGAAACGACGACATTCCGGTGAACGCCCGGATCATCTCCGCCACCAACCGGGACATAGAGACCCTGGTCAGGGAGGGCAAATTTCGGGAGGACCTGTACTACCGGCTCAACGTGTTCCGGCTGGCCATACCGCCCCTGCGGGACCGGACGGAGGACATACCCCTGCTGGCGGAATATTTGTTGAAAAAGCTCAGTTTCCGCATGGGGCGACCCAACCCGAAGCTCCGCCCGGACGCGATGAAAAAGCTCCAGGACTACCCCTTTCCGGGCAATGTCCGGGAACTGGAAAACGTGCTGGAACGGGCCCTGATTTACCGGGAAAGCGGGGACATTGAAGCGGGAGACATCGATATATGCCGGCCCGGATTGACCGTGGCGCCGGGCGCCGGGGGCGAAAACACGGTTGCGGCGCCGTCCCTGGAAAGCATTGAGCGGGAAGCCATACGGCGGGCGCTGACCCGGAGCGGGGGCAACCGCACCTGGGCGGCGATGGAATTGGGGGTGAGCCGGAAGACGGTGATCAATAAAATAAAGATCTACGGGCTGGATCTGTAATATTTTATATACGCCCTATACTGAAAAAAATATGAGATTTCATACAGACAGGACGGTCCTTTTCAGTTTGGGGCCGCCCTAAAAGATTTATTTCCTTACGATACAACGAATTATCCGTCCTTTCAGATTTGTTCCGGGAGCTTGGCATAGAATTTGCTGTACTATACTATGCGGAGGACATCATGGATAAAGACATGCAAAATTACTACGGCCAGATCAAGAAGATCCCCCTTTTGAGTTTTGAGGAAGAATTGGAGCTGTCCAGGCGGATACAGCAGGGGGATGAGGCGGCCCGCAAACGGCTGATTGAGGCTAACCTGCGGCTGGCGGTCAAGATTGCCCAGGCGTACAAATCGGCGGACGTGCCTTTCATGGATATTGTTCAGGAAGGAAACCTCGCCCTGATCCACGCCGCCGAAAAGTACGATCACCGGAAACAGGTCCGGTTTTCCACCTACGCGGCCTGGTGGATACGCCAGTTTATCGTCCGGTTCCTGTTCGCCAAGCGCCGGACGATCCGCCTGCCCCTGCGGAAGGAACAACTGCTCAGGAGGGCGCAGCGATCCTACCATATTCTCAGCCAGCGCCTGACGCGCAAGCCCAGCAGCAAAGAAATTGCCGCGGACATTGGGGCGAGCGAGGAGGAGATCGAATCCCTCTTTCAAATGAGCGGCGCCCTTGTTTCCCTGGATGTGAGAGCCGGAAACGACGAATCAAGCGCCCTGGTGGATCTGCAGGAGGATTACACCTACAGCCCGGAGCGGACCCTTATGAAGAAGTCCTCCCGCGCGGCGGCGATTCGCTTTATGGATCATCTCAAGGACAGGGAAAAGCGGATCCTCATGTACCGGTATCCCTTTAACGGCAGCGAGGCCTATACCCTGAAAAACATTGGTGACAAGATGGGCCTGTCCGCAGAGACGGTCCGGCAGATTGAAATCCGGGCGCTGAAAAAAATGCGGGTCTCTGCGGACGAGCTGCGGAAGTGCATTTACGTGGAAGCAATGTAGCAGCCCCCCCATGGACCCAAGTTGGGTTAGCGGGGCTGCGCTACAACTGAGTTAGGGGGAGGCAGCGGAACTCGCTTGCCGCCCGCTCGTTCGAAGCACGGACATTACTGTCCGTGTGAGGTAAGTATTAACCACATTGCTTTGCAATGTGTGCTCAAATGCGGGCGGCAAGCGATTCCGCTGCATCCCCCTTTCAGGCTTTGTTTGTGCGCAGCCCCGTGCCGGGTAGGGGTCCATGGGGGGGACTTGGGCGCGGGGACTTGGTTTTTTTTACCGATGCCCCACTACACAGTGTTTGTGCGCCCCCAGAAACCGCTTGCGCGGTAATCAGAAAGTCTGGGGGTCCATGGGGGGCTTGGGCCGCGGGGCTTTTGTTTTTTATCACCCGGCAAAAGCCCCGCGCCACAGGCCCCCTATGGGCCCCTACGCAGCACGGGGACGTCCGGAACAAAGGCGGGGGGCGGCGGAGTCTGCCTGGCCGAACGTCTCTGGAATTCCCCGCTGGAGGAGACCCGCTGGGGCTCCGCAAGCGGATTCTACAGGCAAGTGAGCGCCGGGCATACTCCGCCGCCCCCCGTTTTGGTCTATATGCGTCCCCGCTAACCTTATTCGGCCCCATAGGGGGGTGACTTTTGTCACTGCGACTAAAGCAAAACAGCGTTTTGCCCCCGTATAGGGGGTATGAGACAGAAACGTATATTAGCGCAGGGGGTGTGGTATGAGATACGCTCCCAAATCAACAACCGGGAGCAGATCCTCAGCTTGCCCAGGGCCGCCGCTCTCTTTTCCGGGGTTTTTCGGGAAACTACGCTCCGCTTCGCTTTCGAGGTCCGGGGCCTCCGGTTTGAGGCGGACCAGCTTAGGTTCTACATCAAGCCGGAGGACGGGCTGGAGCTTCCGGCTATCATGCAGTGGCTGAAACAGACCTTCGCCCAGCGGTACAACGCGCTGACGGGAAGGACGGGGCATATCTGGGGGGACCGGTATTGGTCGGCGATTCTGGAGGGAGAGGTTCCGGCGGAGGTGGGGATGGAGGCGGGGCTTGGGGCCGGGGCGGGGCACAGGGCCAGACCCCGTAGGCGGAAACGGGACCGCAACCCCCGGTTTTCCGCCATTTCCCTCGCTCCCCGGCTCCCTGCGCCCGGCTAAGCGGGGCCACACCGCCCTGAGCCGCGCCAAATCCCGCTTTCCCGCTGCCTGCAAGATTTTCCAGGGGAAAGATCCGCCCTCAACGGAGCGCTGGGCCTGAATTGTGGGTCAAGTTGAGCGCAAGCGGGGTTTTAGGGGTGGAACCCCTAGGAGAGGGGGTAGCGTAAGACGTGCGAAGCACGTCTGGAGCGAGGGGGAGACTTCCCCCTTCTGTGTGGGGGCATTGACAAAGGGCCCGGATGTGGGGGACTGTTGTGCCATGAGTATGACCCCCAAAGAAGTGGTTCGGGCTGTAACTGCTTTTAAGGAACCCGACCGGCTGCCCCTTTTTATATCCGCCAAGGGCGTTATTCGCCGGCAGCAGGGCATCTCCGTGGAGCAGCTTTACCATATGCCCCCGGAGGAGCAGGCCCGGTCCGCCGTGGATATAATGCGGCGCTACGGCGGGGACCTTATCAGCGGGGGGTACGACGGGACCCTGGCGGTTAAGGCGCTGGGCGGCAATGTGGTGTTTCGGGATAAGGGCGCGCCGGATGTGCTGGACCCTCTGATCAAGGATATTGCGGAGCTGGACAAGCTCAACCTTGAAGCGATAAAGAAGGATTATTACTATCAGGTTGATTATGAGGTTTCAAAGCAGCTCATCGCCCTGGCGGGGGACGAGTACTTTGTCTCCACCGGATTTTGGGGGCCCTTTACCCAGGCGGGGCTGCTCTTTGGAACGGAGCCGCTCATGCGAAAATGCATCAAGGATAAAAACGCGGTCCGCGACCTGCTGGATTTTTGTCTGGAGCTTCTCAAGATCTCTTCGGAGGATATTATTGACCTTGGCGCGGGGGTAGGATCCATCGCGGATCCCACGGCTTCGAAGGATATGATCTCCCGCAGGCTGTTTGAAGATCTTGCCCTGCCCTATCTCAAGAAGGCATACGACTGGTACGGGTCGAAAAACCAGCTTACCACCCTGCACATCTGCGGCGATATCACCGACCGGCTCGACCTGATGCCGGAGACGGGGGCGGATATCCTTTCCCTGGATTATAAGGTGAGCATGAAAACTGCGGCGGAAATGCTTGGGGATAAGATGGTCATTGCGGGGAATGCCGACCCGGTGGATGTCATCATGTTGGGCAGCGAAGAAACGGTGCGGAACGCCTACATGAAAATATTAGAGGAAGTTGAGGGCGTTCCCTACGTGCTGATGGCAGGATGCAGCATACCCGGCAAAACGCCTCTGGCCAATCTCAGGGTGATGCGGGATATTGCGTACCGGACGGTCCCGCATTACCGCCCGCGGCCTGCAGGGATTTAAAAAAAACCACGCAGACATAAAGCACACCCGGGAAGGAAGATAACGGAAACCTTGGTGTCCTCTATGTCCGTCGTGGTTTATTTTCTTTTCAGAAAAGGGACCCCCGTTCTCCGGAGAATCTACGAGGAGACAGATTCTCTGACAAGAAAACGGGGGCCAAATCGTATGGGAATGCCGCGTTCCAAACATCCCCATAACAACCACCGGGAATAACCCTCCATAAGGATGAACGCACGACGTATATACGCGCCGGCGCGCCTTCCCGCTCAAGGGCGATGTGGAAAATTCCGGATAACTGTCCCACCGGTATTCGGATTTCCTTAGGCTCATTCCACGAAGCCTAAAAAATAAACTTCAGTCTAACAGACCTCCGTCGCGGTATACCAAAGTCTCCTGACTTATGGGCAATTCCCCGCTGGCCTTCCCAAACGAAACTTTTCAGTTCACGTCCAGTGGCCGTTACTAGCGGCTCTTCCCAATCACAGTTACGGGATAGCGGAGGATTTCCGGCATAAGGCCGGGCACCTCACTTCCTTTGAAATATACTAGGGTGAGAATATAGTATTGTGAAGGACTTGTCAAGCGAAATTTACAAAAATTTGCGAAATTTCGCAAATTTTTGTAAATTGAGGCTGTTCCAAAACTTCAGTTTTGGAACAGCAACCTTAGCTTTAGGGGAAAAAGCGGGCTTTAGACCGCTTTTTCCAAGAGGCTGTGGAAAAACCATAGGGTTTTGGAACAGGCTCAATTTTCGCAAATTTTTTAGGTCCGGGGGGAGGCCGGGAAACCCTGTCCTATTCCCCCGGGCCTATCACTGCCGCATAGTGTTGCAGCAGGGTCGCGTTGTCCCCGGTGATGAAGCTGTGGGCGGCCCCTATGCGGGAGGGAAGCCTGGCGATGAAGACAGCGGCGACCTGGAGTTTCCGCTCGCTGTGCGCCGCGTCCCGCAGGAGCAGGTAGCTGATGACCAGGTCGGTTGCCATTTCCACGAGTCTGCGGGCGTGGTACGCGGCGAACTGTTCCTGCCCCTCGCCCTGGTAGGTCTTTACGTGGGCCAGGGTCCCGTCGAAGAGCTTGCGGGCGGCGCGGACCTGCTCCACAAGGGCGGGGGCGCGGGAATAATCGGCCTGGTCGTACTCGTCCAGGATGGACTGGGCCACGCCGGAAGTCACCGGGCCTATGGCGGCCACCACCTGGAGCTGGGTCGTGCCCTCGTAGATGTTGGTGATCCGGGCGTCGCGGTAGTGGCGTTCCGCGTTGAACTCCTTCATATACCCCGTGCCTCCGTGGATCTGGATGGCGTCGTAGGCGACTTTGTTGGCCATTTCCGTGGCATAGGCCTTTACCATGGGGGTGAAGAAGCCCGCGAGTTTGGCGTATTTCTTCTTGTC
>JAIROB010000232.1 GCA_031257695.1 Treponema sp.
CCTTTACCGCTGCTATCATAGGGAAAGTCCTTGGTCAGTGTTATCCCCTCCCCTTCGATGACAATACTTTTGTCTATCGACGGCAGATGGCTTTTCAATGCTACCTCCGTGACGCCCGGTGTTACCCCGCTGAAACGTATAACATCCATATCCCGGGCATTGGCCAGGGCATAGCGCAGGGTTCCCGGAGTAGCGGCGCTGCCCGCGCCGTCTGTAAACTTATCCACCGTCACCGCCCGGCTGAATACCGCCTGTATCCGGGTATGACTCTTTAAGTCCAGGGTATAGGGATTTGTTGTTGTCTGAACCCCCTCCCGCAACCAGTAGATGAAGGCATAGGAATCCCCGCTTGTGCTTGCCTCAAGGGTAACGTGGCCGTTGGGAAACAGGCCGTCTTCATCAGGAGCGGGATTTATCGAAGCGTATCCCGCAAGGCTGTTGTTTACCGAAAGGTCCAGGTAGGAGTAGCCGCTCCCGTGAACCGTAACAGTCTGCACCGCTCCGGAAGCCCCGCCGCCGTTGATGGGTTGGCCATAAAAATCAACCAAGGGGTAACCCGCGGGCAGTATGCCGGGGAGATTGCCCGCCGCGGCATTCCCGTTGAAGACTTTGAAGGTTTTGGGGGAGAGGGGAAGGGCGGTTATATATATGTCCCCGGTACCCTTAATCCAGCCGCACTTTTTTCCGTCTGTTCCAAAATCCACATCAGTCACATTGTAAGAGGCAGCGACATTCCCGGTGTCATTATATCTGGCTACCACGGGATGGAGATCTTCTTTACTGGCGGTATTCCCGTAGAACAGGTTTCCTGTCAGGGTCAGGGTCTTTCCCTGGGTGGTAAAAACCAAAACCCCGCCAAACCCGGCGCCGAATCCGGTCGCGCTATTCCCGAAAAAGGTGCAGCCCCGAATAGTCAGCGTATTCGTGCTGTAAATGGCTCCCCCGCGGCCCGCGGTCCGGTTGCCGCTGAAGATACAGGATTCCAGCGTCAAGGCGCCTCTATTATTGATAGCTCCGCCATAGGTTTCCGCCAGGCCGTTTTTGAAATGCATCCCGCGGATCCTTACCGCCGCATCGATACTGTTGATAATGAGCAGTTGGGAATAATCACTGCTGTCGGTCCAGGAGGCGGCCCGGGTCAGGGTTACGCCGTTTCCTTCTATGGTCATGCTCTTGCTGATTTGCGGCAGGGCGCTTTCCAACGCTATTTCCGTTATGCCCGGCGTTACCCCGCTGAAGCGTATAACATCCATATCCTGGGCATTGGTCAGAGCATGGCGCAGGGTTCCCGGAGCGGTAGCGCTGTCTGTCGTAAAGTTATTCACCGTCACCGCCCGGCTGAACACCGCCTGTATGCGGGCATGGCCGTTCATGTCCAGGGTATAGGGATTTGTTGCTGTCTGAACTCCGTCCCGCAACCAGTATAGGAAGGCATTGGAATCCCCGCTTGTGTCTGCCTCAAGGGTAACTGAGCCGTTGGGAATCAGGCCGTCTTCATCAGGAGCGGGATTTATCGAAACGTTTCCCGCCAGGCTGTTGTTTACCGAAAGGTCCAGGTAGGAGCGCCCGCTTGGTGTGACAGCCTGTACCGCCCCTGCGGACCCTTTGGCATTGATAGGTTGGCCGTAGAAATCAACCGCGGGGGAACCCGAATAGGGAGCGGCCGGGAACCTGCCCGCAGCGCTGCTTCCGGAGAGGACTCTGAAGGTTTTGCCCGATACAAATGGGGTAGTTGCATACACATCTCCAAATCCCTGGTTCCAGCCGCACTGCGTGCTGCCCTTTCCAAACTCTGTGTCCGTCACGTTGTAAGAGGCGGCGGTTGTCGAAAGATTGTAGCAAAGCGCCACAGGATATATCGGGCCGCTGTTGCCGTAGAACAGGTTTCCTCTCAAACTAAAAACCGCATCGAGGGTTCCATTATTATTGTTAAAACACACGGCTCCGCCGCCATAGCCTGCGGTATTCCCATAGAAGGTACAGCCCCTGATGATCAGGGTATTGCCGCCATTCAAAGCAGCTCTGCTGTGAACAGCGCCGCCGTCGCCGCTGGTAGTCCGGTTTCCGCTGAAGATACAGGATTCCAGCGTTAAACTCCCTCCGATGATTCGAACAGCCCCGCCGTAACTCGTCGCCAGGCCGTCCTTGAAGTGAAGGCGCCGGATCGTTACCGCCGCGTCGCTGCTATTGATAAAAAGCAGTTGGGAAGTATCGCTGCTATCGGTCCAGGATGCCGCCCTGGTCAGGGTTACGCCGTTTCCTTCTATAATCGCGCTCCTGGTGATTTGCGGCAGGGCGCTTTCCAATGCTATGGCGCTCTCCGGGGGCAGCAGGATCTGTATGGCAGATCTGAGCCCTGTCAGGGTGTGAAGATCCTCAAGAGCCTGCCGCAGGCTCCCCGGGCCGCTGTCATTGGCATTGGTTACCAGGTACGCCCCGAAATCGTCGTCCGTGCAGGTCCACTCCGGCAAGGCGCTGGTCAGCCCCGCGTAGATGTGCAGCGCTGCCGTAAATCCCGCGTACGCGCCGTCCTGTTCCAGCCGCGCCCGCGCCAGGTACTCCCCGGGAGCGAGGGCTTAGCCGCCGGTGTTGGCCGTTCCCGGCTCAAGCGCGATAGTCCCGCCCTCAACTGTTTCGCCCTCCGCGGTGGTGATAACTAAAGAGCCGGCCGCCCCCGCGGGCACGGTGATGGAATAGCTGAAGGTCCCCGTTCCGGCGGCCGTTGTCTTGGGCCCCAGGACAAAGGCTGCCGTCACCGTTTCCCCGGCGGACAGGGTAACCTGGGCGCTTCCTTCGGCCACCGCCGCGTAGTTCCCGGCGGTCCCGGTGAAACCCGTAACGTTTATGATCCAGGATCCGGGGGAGAGATCGAAGGACGCTCCATCGCTGTGTTCGATGTCAACCGGGCCGAACGCCGCAGGGCCGGAAAAGGCCAGGGTGTATTTCGTAAAAGCGGCCGTGTCGGGCGCGACGGTCCGCGCCGTGCCGTCGTCCGCGCCGTTGCCTATGCTCACTACCACGCGGCCCAAGCCTTTGGCCGGGGCGTCCGGCGGCGCTTCCAGCGGAACTGCGCAGCCCGCAAGAGCCGCTACGACCAGAACGATGCCCAGATACATGGGCGTCTTAAAAAAATGTTTCATCCTTGCCTCCAAAAAAATTAACAATGTTCCGCTACGGTATTATTGCGCTGTACACCTCGCTCCAGCCGCCTTTCAGGTTGGTGATGCTTTCCCAGCGGAGGGCGTAGTAGACGCGCTTGCCCCGGTCGGCCTCGCCGAAGGTGATGGTGAAGGGGCTGGCGGTGTCGAAATCGGAATGGATAAGCTCCGCCTCGATGTCCGCCGGGGGCTGGTCCTGGATGTTCCAGCGTATCTCCGCGCCGTGAACGCCGTGGGGCTTGGCCCGGTTTGCCGCGCCCCGGTCCTTGAAGCGGATGCCGAGCTGCCGGATAACGGAACTGTCCGTTTCAGCTTCGGGATAGGTTTCCGGTTTCTTGTCCGGCGTGCGGGTTCCGTCGCGGAGGGGGAGGCCCATTGCCGTGCGGTCCGCGCCGGTAACCGGCGGGTCGTCGAGGTAGCGCCGCTTGAAGGGCCGGATCAGATCTTCGGCGGCCGCGCGGGCGTCGTTTTTGGCTTCCGTCTCCACGGGGCTGTGGGGTTTGAGTACCGCCTCGTAAGCGGTATGCCACAGGCCGCGGGCGCCGGTGAGCGCGGTAACCTCGCCGGGGGGGATATGCGTCCATGCGGGCGGGTTCCCGGCCGTCATTTTGGTTACATAGTCACAGAGATTTTTGAACCAGGGGTCAAAGTCCGCGTCTTTTGCGGGTATAAAATCATGTCCTGCCGCCATATTACTCTCCTTTGGGGGCATTTCCCCCATATCCGTATACGTAATTAAGAGGGGGTCCGCAGATTAACGCAGATTTTAGCCTCTTAATCCGTGAAAATCCGCGGGCCCTTTCCGCTCCGGGGGTTCCCGCTATCCCTCCGGAGGTTCCCGATGCCGTTCCGGGGGTTCCCGATACCGTTCCGGGGGTTCCCGCCGCCGCTCCGGGAGTTCCCGCTATCGTTCCGGGGTTCCCATTTAACAATTAGCAATTAACAAATAACAATTAGCAATGAGGAAAATCGAAGTTGTCAAACACCAATCTTTCACTGCTCACTGCTCCCTGTTCACTACTAATTGTTTTCGTTCACTGTTCCCTGTTCCCTGCTAATTGTTTTCGCTCCTAGTTAAAAAACAGAGGACGTGCGCGGCAGCCGGGCGGCTGCCGAACACGTCTTACAAAGTAGAACGCGATGCGCGGTGTTTAAGCGGGCGCGGGACCTCGCGCGGGGAATCCCGAAAAGCCCCGTGC
>JAIROB010000036.1 GCA_031257695.1 Treponema sp.
CGGGAAGCTTGGGACCGGACAAAAAATCTGAAAGATGAGGATATCAACTATTCCGACATTCCCGAAATAACCGATTTTTCCCAATTTCGTCCCTGGGAACAACGGCAGATGTTTAAGCCGGTAAAGGTTGCTGTTACCTGCAAACTGGACGCCGATATTGTGGCATGGCTCAAGCGGGAAGGGAAGGGGTATCAGACCCGTATGAACGCTATCTTGCGGGAAGCTATGCTTCATTCTGTGTCCTGATGTACACGTCCGGCGGATCACACGAATTTTTACCTGCCCCAATAATACCAGCAGAGGGGGGCAATGCGCCCCCCTTGCCAATCCTCTCCCTGTAGTGTATCATTCACCCCGGTACGCTATATATATGGCATGGCAGGGAGGATACCCTGCAAGAGGCTGGAGCATGAAGATCGACAGGCTGTTTACGGACCCCCGGTATGGTCCCTATAAAGACATTCGGTGGGAAAAACGGCGGAGCGAAATCCGCAACCCCGACGGAGAAATCATTTTTGAGGAAGACACGGTGATCGTGCCGTCCTTCTGGAGCCAGATCGCCACGGATATTATCGCCCAGAAGTACTTCCGCAAGGCGGGTCTTCCGGCGGACAAAATCTACGCGTGGATGGACCGGCCGGGCGAAGGGCCCTCTGACGCGGAATTTCCCCTGCCGGTGGACGGGGCGGAACACGACGCCCGCCAGGTGTTCCACCGCCTGGCCTGGACCTGGATGGACTGGGGGCAAAGGAACGGCTACTTTGACGGCGAGGGGGATGCCCGCGCTTTCTACGACGAGACCTGCTATATGCTGGCCCGCCAGATTGGGGCGCCCAACAGTCCCCAGTGGTTCAACACCGGGCTCTACGGGGTGTACGGCATCAACGGGCCCGCGCAGGGGCACTACTACTTCGATCCCGGGGACGGTTCGCCGGGATCGGGCGCGCTGAGGCAGTCCGCCAGCGCCTACGAACGGCCCCAGGTGCACGCCTGTTACATCCTCTCGGTGGAGGACGACCTGGTAAACGAAGGGGGCATCATGGACCTGGCGATCCGGGAGGCCCGGCTCTTCAAGTACGGCTCCGGCGCGGGGTCCAATTTTTCAAAGCTCCGGGGCGCGGAGGAAAAGCTCTCCGGGGGCGGGGTTTCCTCGGGGCTCCTGTCCTTCCTCAAAGTGGGGGACCGGTCCGCCTCGGCGATCAAGTCCGGGGGCGCCACCAGGCGGGCGGCCAAGATGCTTGCCCTGGATATGGACCACCCGGATGTGGAACAGTACATAGCCTGGAAGGCCGGGGAGGAACACAAGGTCGCGTCCATGGCGGCGGGCTCCGCGGTGATTCGCAAAAACCTGGACGCCGTGAAAAAGGCCCTGGCGGACTGGCGGGGTCCCGAAGCGGACCGGTTCAACGCCGAAAAGAACCGGGAGCTTGCCTCGGCCCTGGGAAATTCCCTGCGGGACCATATCCCCGCAAGCTACCTCTGCCAGCTTCTGCGCCGCCTGGAGCAGGGGGACGACGGGGTGGATCCCCGGCTCTTTACCACCGCCTGGGACGACGAGGCCTACAACACCGTGTCGGGCCAGTCCTCCAACAACAGCCTCCGGGTGGACGACAACTTTATGCGGGCCGTCGTGGAAGACGGCGACTGGGAGCTTGTCGGCCGGGTCGGCGGGGCTGTCCTCAGGACCGTGAAGGCGCGGGATCTCTGGTCCCGGATAGCCCGATCCGCCTGGCAGTGCGCGGACCCCGGGCTCCAGTACCACACCACCATTAACGACTGGCACACCTGTCCGGCGGGCGGGGAGATCCGCGCCTCCAACCCCTGTTCGGAGTATATGTTCCTGGACGACACGGCCTGCAACCTCGCTTCAATCAACCTGGCCGCGTTCTACGACACAAAAACGAAGACCTTCGACGTGGAAGGCTACCTCCACGCCATACAGGTGTGGACCACCATCCTGGAAATATCCGTGGTCATGGCCCAGTTCCCGGCGCCGAAAATTGCGCTGCTCTCCTACGAGTACCGGGCGCTGGGCCTGGGGTACGCCAACCTGGGGGCCCTGCTCATGCTCATGGGCCTGGCCTACGACTCCCCGGAAGGGCGGGGGGTGGCGGCGGCGCTTTCGGCGCTGCTCTCCGGGGAGGCCTACGCCCAGAGCGCCCGCATGGCCGCGGGGCTGGGGCCCTTCCTCCGCTACGCCGACAACCGGGAGGCGATGCTCAGGGTGATCCGCAACCACCGCCGGGCCGCCTGGAATGCCCCCGCGGCGGACTACGAGGGCGCGCATACCCCGCCCAGGGGGATCGATCCCGCTGCCTGCCCGGCGTATCTCCTTGAGGCCGCCAGAGCCGCCTGGGACCGCGCCCTGGACCTGGGGGAAGCCCAGGGCTACCGGAACGCCCAGGTCAGTGCCATAGCCCCCACGGGGACCATAGGCCTGTTGATGGACTGCGACACCACCGGGGTGGAGCCCGATTTCGCGCTGGTCAAATTCAAGAAACTCGCCGGAGGGGGCTACTTCAAGATCATCAACCGGTCGGTTCCCCCGGCACTGGAAGCCCTGGGCTATGCGCCGGAACAGATCGAAGAGATAACCGCCTATGCCACGGGCAGAAAAACCCTGGCGGGCGCCCCCGGTGTTTCCCTGGCGGACCTGGAGGCCAGGGGATTCAGCCAGGCCGCCCTGGCCGCGGTGGAGGACGCGGTAAAAACCGCCACCGGCCTGGAGGGGGTCTTTACCCCCTGGATTTTGGGCAGGGACTTTGTCCGGGAGACCCTCGGAGCGCCGGAATCCGCCTGGTCGGCGCCGGGGTTCAGCCTCCTCCGCCGCCTTGGTTTCAGCGCCGCGGCTATTGAGGAGGCGGAACGTTACGCCTGCGGAACCATGGGCCTGGAAGGGGCGCCCCACCTCAAGCCGGAGCATCTGGGGGTGTTCGACACCGCCACCCCCTCGGGGAAAAACGGCAAACGATCCATAGCCTGGACCGCGCATATAGCCATGATGGCCGCGGCGCAGCCCTTTATCTCCGGGGCCATCTCCAAGACCATCAATATGCCCAACAACGCGGACTACGAGGATGTGAAGGGCGCCTATATGCTTGCCTGGAAAAGCGCGCTCAAGGCGGTGGCCCTCTACCGGGACGGCTCCAAACTTTCCCAGCCCCTCTCCTCCCTGGCCCCCGGCACGGACCCTCTGGCCGACGCCATCCTGGCGCTGGAGCAGGGCCTGGACAGCGGCGAACGCCCCGCCGGACGCGCCGTCCCGGGGGATGTTCCGGGCAGGCGCCGCTCCCTGCCGAACCGCAGGGGGGGCTATACCCAGAAAGCCAAAATCGGGGGACACTCCATCTTTATCCGCACCGGGGAGTACGGCGACGGATCCCTGGGGGAAATTTTCCTGGATATGCACAAGGAGGGCGCGGCGTTCCGCAGTCTGCTCAACAGTTTTGCCATAGCCGTTTCCCTGGGGCTCCAGTACGGGGTGCCCCTGGAGGAGTACGTGGACGCCTTCACCTTCTCCAGGTTCGAGCCCAACGGCATGGTCCGGGGCCACGACTATGTGAAGATGGCCACCAGCGTTATCGACTTTATTTTCCGGGATCTGGCCATCAGCTATCTCAAGCGCGGCGACCTGGGGCAGATAAAGCCCGAGGATCTGCTGGATAACGGCAACAAACAGGAAAACGGGAAGGCCGCTTGCGGCGGCGTCCGGGCGGATCCGGAGGAGGGCGATCCCGGTTCCGCGGCTGCACGGGACGGGCCGCCCCCGCGCAGCGCGGCCGCAAAGATCGCCGAGGCCCGGGTCAAAGGCTACGAGGGCGACCCCTGCCCCGTGTGCGGCTCCTTCACCCTGGTGCGGAACGGCGCCTGCATGAAGTGCGACACCTGCGGCGCCACCACGGGCTGCAGTTGACCCCAAGGAGCGTATCGATGACCGAATTTATGCTGGACAGCGCCAATCTGGAAGCCATAGCGCTGTGGGCGGACGCGTTTCCCCTTGCGGGGGTAACGGGCAATCCCTCCATCCTTAAAAAAGAGGGCAGGATCGATTTTTTTCCCCATCTGCGGAAGATCCGGGGGATAATCGGAGCGGACCGGTCCCTGCACGTGCAGGTTGTGGCAGCCGATGCGCCCTTCATCGTCCGGGAGGCGGAGACTATCCTCAGAAACATTGATGAGGGGGTGTTCATCAAGATACCCTGCACCAGGGAGGGGATTAAGGCCATGAAAATTTTGAAGCAGCGCGGCATACGGGTCACCGCCACCGCGGTTTACACCCAACTCCAGGGATTCATGGCCGCGGCCCTGGGCGCGGATTATATCGCCCTGTACTACAACCGCATGACGGCTATGGACATCGACGCGGATCGTTCCATCGGAGCGCTGCGAAAAACGCTGGACAGGGAAGCCGCGCCGTCCAGGATTCTCGCCGCCAGTTTCCGCGTCGCGGCCCAGGTGACGGACGCCATACAGGCGGGAGCGCACAGCGTAACGGTCACGGACAGCATACTGGGCGACGCCTTGGGCCTGGGGATCATACAGGCCGCGGCGGAGGATTTCCGCAAGGATTGGGTTGCCATGCAGGGGGATGTTTCAATTGCAGATGTATAGAGGCTTTCCCGAAACTGCAGTTTTTGGAGGATGAGCGTGTACTATCGGGAAGATACAGTTTCCGGAAACAAACTGTCAATCCTGGGACTGGGATGCATGAGATTCCCCCGTGACATGGCGGAAACGGAACGGATGATTTTGACAGCCATTGACGGCGGCGTGAATTACTTTGACACCGCTTATATGTATCCCGGCAGCGAAGAAACGCTGGGGAAGATACTGGACAAACACAAAAAACGGGAATCGGTGTTTATTGCCACCAAGCTGCCGCTCATTATATGCAAAGGACCGGGGGATTTTGACCGGTTTTTCAACAAAGAACTTGAGCGGCTGAGAACCGATCACATTGATTATTACCTGATGCACATGATAACCGATTTCGCGCAATGGGAGATCTTCCGCGGCTGGGGAATTGAACAATGGATAGCGGAAAAAAAACGCGCCGGGAAAATACGGCAGATTGGGTTTTCCTTTCACGGCTCATGCGGAGAATTTCTGAAAATCCTTGACTCCTGTGCCTGGGAGTTCTGTCAGATCCAATACAATTATTCCAATGAAAACTATCAGGCGGGAAGAACGGGACTGCAGGCGGCGGCGGCAAAGGGAATTCCGGTGATGATTATGGAGCCGCTGCTCGGCGGAAAACTTGCGGCGGGACTGCCCGCCGCGGTCGCCAGGCTGTTTGCCCGGGCCGACCCTTCGCTGTCGCCTGCGGCGTGGGCTTTCCTCTGGCTCTGGAACCAGAGCGAAGTAAGCTGCGTATTAAGCGGCACGAATACTGCCGCTCAGATGGAAGAAAATATCCGCGCCGCCTGCGCCGCGCATCCCCTGTCGGAAGCGGAATGCGCGGTTTATACGGAAGCAATCACGGTATTCAACAGGTCCTGGAAGATTCATTGCACGGGCTGTAATTACTGTATGCCCTGCCCCAGGGGAATCAATATTCCCGGCTGTTTTGCAGCGTATAACACGAGTTTTGCCCAGGGCTTTGTCACCGGAATGCAGCAGTTTATAACCGGCACAGCCGCGGTGGGCAGGAATCCCCACAGCCCCAGACTCTGCGTGCAATGCGGCGCCTGTGAAAAACACTGTCCGCAGCATTTGCCCATACGCAGGGCCCTCAAAAAGGTAGCCGCCAGGATGGAGCCGCTCCCCATCCGTGTCGGCCTGTCCCTTGCGCGCAATTTCTTCCGCTGACCGGCGGACCTCTCCAACCATCAGCGGAGGCATGGCTACGGCGCCGACCGCCTGGCCCTCCGGCCCCTGGGGTCTACCAGAGCCGGGGGGTGAATCCTTCGGGGGCGCTGATCTTCACCGTGTCCCCGGAGGGTTCTATCACGTAAAACCCCTGCTTGAACGCGTAGTCCCGCGCCGGGGCCTTCACCACCGCCCCCGCAACCGCCCCCAGCAGCTTCCGCGGGTCCTGCCGCTCGTCCGCATAGCCCCTGAGCAGGCGCATCCGCCTGACGTGATCCTTCACGTGCTCTACCCGCAGGAAGGATTTCACCTCCATCGCCAGGATCAACTCCCCGTTTTCAAGCCACATATCCACTTCCGCAAGGACCCTCCCCTGGGAGTCGGTAAACTTGAGGTTGGGGCCGGCCTTGGTGAAGGCGAAGTTCAGGGCCCGGAATTTTTCCACTATGCCGGAGGTGAGGAGATGCTCCGACAGTTCGCCGAAGCGGTTGCCCATCTCCCCCAGCCGCCGGTCCGTTTCCTTCATCTGCCGGTCCGTTTCCTTCATCTGCCGGTCCGTTTCTTTCTGCCTCCGGGCGTTTTCCTTAACTATCTGGTCCGTTTCCTTCAGGAGCCGGTCCGTTTCTTTCTGCCGTCGGGCGGTTTCTTTAACTATCTGGTCCGTTTCCTTCAGGAGCCGGTCCGTTTCCTTTTGCTGTCGGGCTACCTCTTTCAGTTGCCGGTCCGTTTCCTGAAACGATGCCCAGACTGTCTCAAATGTCGCCCCTTGGGGCGGCCCCTTCATTCGCGGGGTCATATCTCCCATGATTCGTCTCCTTCGAAGCGGCGCACAAGCCGCCTGGCTGTGCGCCGATTCTCTATTAGAATATACGCGGCTGTGACAAAAATGACAACGCCGCATGACATATACGGAGCAAAGCCGCATTTTTACTTTAACCCGGAGGAAAAAAAATCAAAAAAAAATCCCGAAAAACACGGCCTCGCCGGCCAGTCCGCCGAACCCGGGACAGACGCATCGGGGGCCGATAAATTTGTCTTTTCCCCCAATATTTACTATTATATATAAATGTATATATAAATGCAAAGACCCAAGAGCTTTTCCCAAAACTCGGTTAGTTGCGGGAAAGCCTCCTAAAAAACGGTTTTTATGGAGGAAAACAATGAAAACGACCAAACACGCTCTCTCCGCGGCGCTGATGCTGCTTGTTCTGGCAGGATCGGCTTTCGCAAAGGGCCAGCAGGGGCAGTCCGGAACCGCCGCTGCAAGCAAGGAACTGACTGTCGTGTACAGCGGCACCCCCCAGCCCCACGAAAAGGAGTATATCATCGATGTGTTTGTCAGGCAATTCGAGAACCGGCACGGGGTGAAGGTGAATCTGGAATTCGTGACCCAGCAGGACGCTATCAGGAAGATTGAAAGCGAGCAGGACACGGGGAATATCATCAGCGACATTGTCTACGCGGACACCGCATACCTGGCGCCCTATATCAACGGGGGCTGGGTGGAGGACCTGGGGGGGATGATCCATCCGGGGACCACCATCACGGCCATGTACGATGCCACCACCACCAGGGACGGCAAACGGCTCTTTGTGCCCAATACCTTCGATGTGTACGTGCTGGCCGCCAATGTGGAGGCCGTCAAATACCTGCCCCAGGGGCTGACCAGGCAGGATGTGGTCAACGGGATCACCTGGGATCAGTACGCCGAATGGGCGGTGAATATCGCCCGGGGGGAGGGCAAGGGGAAGACCATGTTCCCCGCCAGCGCCCAGGGCTCGCAGCTTCTGTACCCCATGGCCGGCATGAGCCTGGCCAACGGCGGCGGCTTCCCGGACTTCACCTCCGAAGGCTTTAAGAAAGCGCTGGATGCCATCGCCGTCATAGCCCGGGGCAACGGCTTCTACTCGGAGCAGGCGCAGTACACCGCGCCCACGGACCCCATGAGGAGCGGCGACGTGTGGCTGACCTTTGCCCACATGAGCCCCGTCGGGGTGGCCTACAACGCCGCGCCCAACGAGTGGATCATCGGAGCGGCGCCCAGGGGCAGCAAGGGAGCGGGTTCCACCTCCGGCGCCTGGTGCTGGGGAGTACAGAAGGGGGCGCCCCACGGGGATCTGGCGGCGCTGTGGATAGACTACGTGACCACCCCGCAGGTGAACTACGAATTCTGCTCCAACCTGGGGGGGATGCTCAGCCCCATCAACGAGGTGGGACCCCTTTTGGGCAGCGCCGACGCGGTGATGACCGCAGGGAACAAGATGCTGGGCAACACCATCGTCAGCGGGGTTCCTTCCACGAATTACAGCGACTGGAACGCCGTGAAACTGCTCTACATAGACGCCTTTAACCAGACGGTGAACGCCAAGGCGGTTCCGGGCGACGCGTTCCTGCAGGATCTTGAGGCCAAATGCCGGGCGCTCAAGGTGAATTAAAAGTCCCGGCGCCGGCGTCCCGGGGGGCAAGGGGCGGAAACGCCGCCCCCTGGCTTTTAATGACGCCGGCGTTTGTCTACTACGCCGTCTTCTGGCTGCTGCCGGTCGCCGGCGGGATTGTGGAGATCTTTACCGCATTGGACGGAAGTTTTACCCTGACGGGCAACTTCCGCCTGATGTGGCAGTCCGATTTGTTTCTGCGCTCCGTGACGAACACCGCCCTCTTTGCCGTCATATCGGTAACCTTGCAATACCTCATCGCAATGACCCTGGCGGTGATTTTAAACATCAAATTCAAATTTTCGAATATCCTCATGTTTATCGCCATGATCCCCATGGCCATTACCCCCACGGCGGTGGCCATACTCTGGAAGATAGGCCTGTTCAAAGACGGGTGGATCAATTCGATCCTCATGGGGCTGGGCTTTGTCAGGGAAAATATCCTGTTCCTGGGGGCGGAGGGATTTTCCGCGCTGCTGATGATAATCCTGATCGACACCTGGACGGTCACCCCGTCGGTGATGATCATCCTGTCCGCGGGGCTCCAGGGGATACAGAAGGAACTGCTGGAAGCGGCCTGGTCCTTCGGGGCGAACAAATGGCGCATATTCGCCGACATTACCCTCCCCATCCTGCGGCCTTCGATCATCACCTCAGTCATACTGCGGTTTATTTCCGCGGTGCAGGTCTGGGCCATCGTGGTAATGACCCTGGGGCACGGCAGGGTTCCCTTCCTGGTTGAGCGGATCGCGTTTTACGAGGATGTCATCCCCGGGGTGCCCACCAGCGGCAAGCTCGCCTTTGCCCTTTCCTTCACCACCACAGCGATTGTGTTTCTGGCGACCATGGCATACTACCACTTCAGCCGCCGGGGCACGGCATACCAGGAGGCGCAGCGGTGATGGACAGGCTGAACCCCGCGCAAAAAGCCGCGGCCGCCATTGTGCTCTCCGGCGTGGTCATGCTCGTGGTAGTCCCCCTTTTGTATTTTGTCACCATCGCCTTTTCCAGCGCCGTGGAACTGAGCGAATTCCCCAAGCGCATCCTCCCGGCCTGGAAACTGACGGTTCTGGTAAAACCCGCGGAGGAGGGGGAATACGAGATTTTCCACGACCGCCGGGACGGCCGGGGCTACCGCTCGGTGATCACCATTCCCGACACCGCCGCCGGCGCGGTCCGGCTGGAAAACCACTTCAAGCGGCAGTACAACGTGGCCCGGAGCGGAGCAGAACTGCTGGAGGATTTCAGGGCGGTCAGGGCAGAAGGGCCCCTGGAATTCAGCTATGCCAAACAGGCGCTGTACAACTTCAACCAGTTTTTCAAGATCGTCAACAACGCCGCGCCGGCGCTGAAAAACAGCATCATTGTGTCTTTGCTGACCATACTCATATCCCTGAGCCTGGGGAGCATGGCGGGGTTTGCCATGGCCCGGTACCAGTTCCGGTTCAAGGAAAAGATCAGCCTGGCCATCCTGGTGGTGCGTATGTTCCCGGTGGTTGGCATCACCATCCCCATGGCGAAGCTGCTGATCCGCGTCGGCCTCTTCGACACCCTTATCGGCCTGGCGCTGCTCTACTCGGCGCCCAACATCGCCCTTACCGCGTGGATCAGCTCCAGCATCTTTGTGGGGATAAGCCGGGAACTGGAGGAGGCAAGCAAGATCTTCGGGGCCAACGCCGCGCAGACCTTTTTCAGGATCACAGCGCCCCTGGCCTTTCCCGCCATGGCCGCAAGCTCCATGTACGCGTTTAACACCGCCTGGAACGACACCATTTCCGCGCTCATCCTGACAAACCGGAACCAGACCCTTTCCCTGGTGGTGTACAAGGCCATAGGAACCACCTCAAGCGGAATCCAGTACGCCGCGGCGGGAAGCATCATCCTGATCCTTCCGGCGCTGATGTTCACCTTTATTGTGCGGCGCTATATCAACCAGATGTGGGGAGGAGCCGTGTTATGAGCTACCTTGAACTGCGGAATTTGCAGAAACGCTACAGCCCCAGGGGCCCCCTCATCGTGGACGGCCTGAACCTGGAAGTCGAGCAGGGGGAGTTTATCGTGTTCCTCGGCCCTTCGGGGTGCGGCAAAACCACCACCATCAGGATGATATCCGGGCTGGAGGAGGTTTCCGGCGGGGACATTCTGGTGGAAGGAAAAAGCATTCTGTCCCTCAAGCCCAAGGACCGGGGGGTGTCGATGATCTTCCAGAGTTACGCGGTCTGGCCCCACATGACGGTCTTTGAAAACATCGCCTACCCGCTCAAGCTGCAGAAGCTCAAACGCTCCGAAATACAGCAGCGGGCGCGGGCCGCGGCACAGGCCACGGGGATTGAGGCGCTCCTGGACCGCTACCCCGGCCAACTGAGCGGCGGGCAGCGGCAACGGGTGGCGGTGTCCAGGGCCATTGTGGTAAAGCCGAAACTGTTCCTCATGGACGAACCCCTGTCGAACCTGGACGCGAAGCTCCGGGTGATCATGCGGACGGAACTCAAAAGCATCCACAAAAAGGAAAATTCCACCACCATCTTTGTGACCCACGATCAGGCGGAAGCCATGAGCCTGGCGGACCGGATCATCGTGATGAACCAGGGGAAGATCGAACAGATCGGGACCCCCAGGGAGGTGTACCGGGAGAGCGCCACCCGTTTCGTCGCTTCCTTTATCGGCACCCCTCCAACCAACTTTTTCGACGTGCGTATTGAAAAAGCGGGGGAGCAGCGCCTGGCGGTCAACCCCGGCATACGCTACAAAGTCCCGCCGGCCCTGGGGGAGGCGCTGGCGCCCTGGCTGGGCAAAGAGATCATCCTGGGGATCAGGCCGGAGTTTATCGGCGTGTCCGCGGATATGCGGCAACTGGAGGGCTATCTCTGCGACACCACGGTGGAATTCGTGGAGCCCCAGGGGAGCTACTCCATCCTCAT
>JAIROB010000047.1 GCA_031257695.1 Treponema sp.
GGCTTTAACAAAAGCCACGCGGCGGCCTATTCGGTGGTGGCCTACCAGACCGCGTACCTCAAGGCCAATTTCCCCGTGGAATTTATGGCCGCCAACATGACCAACGAAATAAACAGCGTTGACAAGCTGCCCCAGTACATCGACGAGGCCCGGCGCATGGGGATCGCCATTGATCCGCCGGACATCAACCGTTCGGACCGGCTGTTTACCGTGGCGGAGGGCCGCATCGTCTACGGCTTCATGGGGATAAAGGGGCTGGGGGAGGCGCCCGCGGAGGAGATCATCGCCTGCCGCGGGGAGGGCCCCTACAGGAATTTTATGGATTTCCTTTACCGGGTGAACATTAAAACTGTGGGGAAAAAAGTAGTGGAACTGCTGATCAAGACCGGCGCCTTCGACGGCTTCGGCCAGACCAGGCAGACCCTGCTGATGAACCTGGAAACCGCGGTGGACCATGCCCAGGGGAAAAAGGCGGACAGGGAGCTGGGACAGGCCAGCCTCTTTGACGATGCGGACGAGCAGGCCTACCCGGAGTATCAGTTTGTCATCCACAACGAAATGGACCGCATGGAAAAGCTCAATATTGAACAGGAGCTTCTCGGTTTTTATTTTTCCGGCCATCCCATGGACGGGTGTAAAGGCCCCTGGGAAAAGTATGTAAAGCTCGATCTTTCCCGGGCGGAAAGCTCCCCTGAAAGGGATTATACCCTGATAGGAATAGTGAAAAGCCTGAAACCCTACACGAACAAGAGCGGAAAGGCCATGGCCTTCGGCTCCCTGTCGGATTACCGGGGAGAAATAGATTTGGTGTTTTTTGAAAAAATCTGGGAAGGGTGCAGGGACAAAATTGCCCCGGGGGACATTATCGCCCTCAAGGGCCGGCTGGACAAACAGCGGGGCAGTCCCAGCCTGCGGGTGGATTCGATCCTGACCCCGGACCGGTTTGCTATAAAAAACGAACTGCAGAATTACTGCGCCTCCGGCCACCCCCTGGACGACTACGCCGAAGCCTGGGAACGGTTTGTAAAACTGGACCTGGCCGCGCAGGGGGAGGCCCCCGAGGGGGAGTACACCCTGATAGGCATACTCTCCAGCCTGCGGCCCATCACAACCAAAAACGGTAAGGACATGGCCTTCGCGTCCCTTACGGATTTTAAGGGCGAAATAGATTTAGTGTTTTTTCCCCGGCCCTGGGAATTCAGCCGGGACAAGGTTCAGGAAAACCGCTGCGTCGCGGTGAAGGGGAAGCTCGACAAGAGCCGGGAGAAGATCAGTTTCCAGGTCAGCTCGGTGGTGGAGGCCGCAAAGCTGAAAAGAAAGGCCGCGAAACTAAGCGAGACAGCCGCGGCAATATCCCTGGCGAGCGAAGCGGAGCCTTCCTACCGGGAACTGCACATACGGCTGGAGCGGGCGGCGGCGGAACGGGAGGAGAATCTTTTCTCCCTGCGGGATTATCTCTACGGAACCTCCGGCCCCTGTCCTGTGTTTATCCATGTTCCCGTTACGGAGGAGGAGCTGGTGATCCGCGCCGCCTCCCAAATCGGCGCGTCCCCGGACGCGTCCTGCATTGAAGCCCTTGCCCTCTGCAATGGAGTCGCCGAAGTATGGCCGGAATAATGAATATCCTGGGGGGGATCACCAGTTTTTACACGATCCTCATTTTTATCCGCGTCATGCTGACCTGGTTCTCCGGGGCGCAGTACGGCAGGGCCGGCAGCTTATTGGGCAGCGTCACCGATCCCTACCTTAACTGGTTCCGCCGTTTCAGCTTTCTCCGGGTGGCAAATTTGGATCTGTCCCCCATCATGGCAATAGCCGCGCTCTCCATGGCGAATACCGTCTTTTATACCCTGGCCCGGTTCGGCAGAATTACCCTGGGGATCATACTCTCCGCGCTCTGTTCCGTGATCTGGTCCGCCCTGTCGTTCATCCTCAATTTTTTGATCATTGTACTGGCGCTGCGGCTGGCGGCGTATCTGACAAACCGGGACGTGTACCACGGCTTTTGGCGCGTCGTCGATCAGGTTTCCGCTCCCGTCCTGTACCGCATTAACCGCGTCGTCTTTGGGAGGAGGCTGGTCCGGTATATGACCGGCATCATCGTTTCCCTTGGGATTCTGCTGATCCTCCGCCTTGGTTTGGGTTTTCTGGCGCGGCTGGGCCTGAATTTTCTGGCCCGCCTTCCGTAGAGGACAGGGGCCCCTCCGGTGTTTCTGCGGGAACTTGCGGCGCCGACGGATCACATCAAGGGAATCGGTTCCGGTGTGGCAAAAAACCTGACAAAAGCCGGCATAAACAGCGTCGCCGCGCTGCTCTGCTACTATCCCCGGGACTGGGAGGACCGCGGCCGCGCCGTTCCCCTGGCGGAGCATGGACGGCATAAGGCGGTATGCACCGTGGTCCGGGTTATCGCCCAGGACTGGTTTGGCTTCGGCGCCACCCGGACCTTGAAGGTCCATGTGGAGGACGAAAGCGCCCGGGCAGTTTTAGTGTGCTTTAACCGCCCCTTCCTGGAAAAACAGCTCCTGATCGGAATGAAGTTCCGGCTCTGGGGCCGGTTTTACTATAAATACGGCGAGCTGCAATCCTCCGCCTTTGAATTCGAGCCGGCGGAGGCCCCCCAAAAACTCTTCGGCCGGGTGCTGCCGGTGTATCCCCTTTCCGCGGGCCTTAACCAGGGCCTGCTCCGGCGGCTTATCAACCAGGCGCTGATCCAGTACGCAAAACCCCTGGAGGACGAGATCCCCCAGGCTCTCATACGGCGGGACGGCCTGCTTCCCAAGGGCGAAGCTGTCCGCGCCTGCCACTTCCCGGCCTCCATGGAAGAGCTGGACAGGGCGCGGAAAACCCTGATCTACGAGGAGCTTTTCTACCTTGAAGTGATCATTGGCCGCCGCGCCCTGGAACGGCGCAGTAACGCTGTTAAAGAGACCCGGAGTGGGGAGGCAAAAAATTCCCCCCTGCAGGACCGGCTCCTGGAGCGGCTGCCCTTCAGCCTGACACCGGGGCAGAGCGCGGCGATCGCGGAAATCAACCGGGACATGGACGGGCCCTGGCCCATGGCGCGGCTCCTCCAGGGGGATGTGGGATCGGGGAAGACCCTGGTGGCGTTTTTGGCGGCGCTCCGGGCGGTGGAACCGGGGGGGGAGCGCGGGCAGGCGGCGATACTGGCGCCCACGGAACTGCTGGCGCGGCAGCACGCGGAGAACGCGGCGCGGCTCCTGGAGCCGGTGGGCATTAAAACAGCCTTCCTGACCGGCAACCTGAAAACCGCCGGGCGGTCCAGGCTGCTCAAGGCCCTGGCCGCGGGGGACATTGACATCGTGGCCGGGACCCACGCTCTTTTTTCCCGGGACGTGGCCTACCGGAACCTGACCCTGGTGGTGGTGGACGAACAGCACCGCTTCGGGGT
>JAIROB010000052.1 GCA_031257695.1 Treponema sp.
GAACAACTCCCCCTCCCGCCTTAACAGCACCGATGTAAGATGACGGTTCGGCAGGGGCATCATGCCGCCGGACCCGAGGATAAACGCTTCAAGGTTCATTAGGGTGAATATACTAAAAATCAAGGGGTGAAACAAGGGAGACACCCCAGGGCCAGGACTTCTCATTTTAGAGTAACCACCAACCCACACCAACGACACGAACCAGTTTATTCGTGGTTAAAATGAGAATTGCTGCCCCGGGGCGTATTGAAAAATCTCCCCCTTTGTTCCATAGTATATTCAGTAGATGCGAGGAGTTCTCATGCCGGATAATATCCTTGGGAAGGTCGTTTCGTTTATTGCGGGGAGCGACGAGCCGGATTCTGATAAGAAGATTCTGCTTAAACAGGTGGTGAAGGAACTTGGCCAAAACAGGCACGGTAAATTTTACCGGCTGCGGACCGAGGAGCTTGATCCGTCCTTTGCCGCCTATATCAACGAAATATACAAAATCGCGTACCCCGCCTGCGCCTTTGTACAAAACACCGCCAGGGTGAACCGTTTGCCGCAGCTTACGGTGGAGGTTTTTTTGCCCAGGGAAGCCCTGGAACTGGTGCGGCGGCTCCGCCCCGAGGCCGTTCAGGAACGGGTAAAACAACTGGAGCCCCAGGAACTCAGCCGCCAGCTTAAAGAGGACCTCAACGCCCTGCGTTCTGCCTTTGACAGCAGCAGGGTGGCCGCCATGAACCGGTGTTACAACCTCATCACCGCGCTCCTACAATTTGCCCGGTTCGATTTTCTTTCCCTGCTGCGGCATTTCGACACCAGCGTGCCCGAGGGTGTCACCGGCTATGTGCCGAGGTTTCAGCCAGCAAAGGCTGCGGATGTGGTTGACGAAATGGGCCGCTTCCGGTCGGTGATTCAGCGCCTTGAACCCGGGGAGGACTGGAAAACCGCCCTGGGGACGCTCAAAATTGCCCATGACGGACAGGAACTGTTCTCCTTCAACACCTGGAATATGCTGCTTACGAACCTGCGGGAAATGAAGAACTCCAACATAATAGAACTGATGGGGCAGCTCGCCACCAGGAACCCTATCTGGCAGGTAAAGTACGAAACCATAGACGAACAACTGGCGGAAACCTGGCTTCTGGCCAAGGAAAAAGAAGTGAACACCGTGGTCGACACCGTCCTTACGAAACAGCGGAACAGCCGGATCGAGGCGCTGGCCGTGGGCGTGTTCGGCGCCCTTTCGGTGACAAAACTGAATAATTACAACCGGGAGATCAGCGACGCCTGCATTGACATAGGGCTCAACGGGTTTGCCTATGCCGCCCCTCTGAATTATCTTATGGCCTTTATTCAGGATTTTATTACCAAAGAAATGCAGGAACTCTGCGATATACTCCTCGTGCGGGGGCAGTGGATCAACAATTCCCTTTCCCTGGAAATGTCCGGCGCGGTCCACACCATTACCGATACTGTGGAGCCCATAGAAGCGCTGGACATGAGCCTTTCCGACACCGGAACCTACGGGCCCCGGTTCAGGGGGGCGCTGTCCAGGGCGGAACGGGACAAAACCCAGGCCAGGTATGTCAACAACATAGCCGGCGAACTGGACGACAAGGCGCTGGACCTGATCAATGAGGCGGTCCAGGGCCTGGTGGTTGTGGGAAAGCACATGAAGAATCTGCTGGGGGATTCCCAAAAGGCCCCCCCGGAGATCATCATCAACTGGAAAGAACTGGGGTATTTCAGCAAACTCCCCATTACCCAGCGCTTGACCGACGCGTACAAAAAAATAAACTATTTTGTGCAGTTAATGCTGCTGCAAACCCATTCCGAAGGCGTTTAGGAGCCGCTATGTACCTGACAAAAACAAGCAAAATCCAGCGGGTAGGTTTTGTGTCGACCCGTTTTCAGGGCACCGACGGGGTGTCTTTGGAAACGGGCAAGTGGAGGCAGGCGCTGGAGAAAATGGGCTACGATTGTTATTTTTTTTCCGGGCTCTCCGACTGGGAACCGGAAAAATCCGTGGTGGCGGAAGAGGCGTTTTTCGGCCATCCCATTATCGAGGACATACAGGAACGCTGTTTCGGCGTCACCGTCCGGGGGGAGGGGCTCACCGGAGAGATCCAGGCGATCCGTTTCCGGCTGAAACGGGCTATCTACGAATTTGTGGAGACCTTCGGCATCGATCTTTTGATAGTCGAAAATGCCCTGACCATCCCCATGAACATCCCCCTGGGGCTGGCGCTCACGGAGTACATCGCCGAAACGGGGATTCCGGCCATAGCGCACCACCACGACTTTTCCTGGGAACGGCAGCGCTTTTCCGTAAACTGCGTGGAGGACTACCTGTCCATGGCCTTTCCCCCCCGGCTGCACACCATTAACCATGTGGTGATCAACTCCGAAGGGCGGCAGCAGCTTTCCTACCGCTGCGGCCTTTCGTCCACCATTATTCCCAATGTGTTCGATTATGAAACTCCGCCGCCCGAACTGGACGATTACGGCCGGGGCCTGCGTAAGGATTTGGCCGTGGCGGACGACGAGATCCTGCTGCTCCAGCCCACCAGGATGATCGCCCGCAAGGGGATTGAGCACGCCATAGAGCTGGCGAACCGGCTGCGGGGCAGAAAAGCAAAGCTGCTGATCAGCCACCAGGAACGGGACGAAGGATCGGAGTACTACGAGCGGACCATGGGCTACGCAAAAATACTGGGGGTGGACGTGATTGTCCGGCCCGACATCATCGGCGCCGAACGGGGAACCACCGAGGACGGCAAAAAAAAATACAGCCTCTGGGACTGTTACCTGAACGCGGATTTTGTGACCTACCCTTCCACCTACGAAGGGTTCGGCAACGCTTTTCTGGAGGCGATCTGGTTCAAAAAGCCCATCCTGGTAAACAGATATTCTATTTTTCAGCGGGACATAGAGCCCCTGGACTTCGACGTGGTGGTGATGGAAAACTACGTGACCCCGGAAACCATAGATACCGTGGAGGCCCTGCTGTCGAACAGCGCCGTGGTGGAGGTGATGGCCTCCAAAAACTACGAGCTGGGCCGGCGGTACTTTTCCTTTGAGCTGCTGGAACAGCGGCTCCACCAGGTGTTGATGAACTTCGGCCAGTTGTAGCTTCTACGCTTTTGCTTCTTCCCAGAATGTGTCCATGGAGCGCAGGCCGGCGGCGTTCATCTCCTGACCCGTTTCCCGCATCCGCTTTTCCACATGGCTGAAACGCCTGACAAATTTGGCGTTGGCGCCCTGCAGGGCCACCGAGGGATCCACCTTGAGGAAGCGGCAGAGGTTTATCACGGAAAAGAGCAGGTCCCCCAGCTCCTCTTCCAGGGCCTCCTGACGGCGTTTAAGCCCCTCGGGGGCCTCCGCTGCATAACCGCTCATGGCTTCCAGCGCTCCGATGGCGTCGCAGGTTTCCCCCAGCTCCTCCTCCAGCTTGTCCATAACGCCCTTGATGTCCGGCCAGTCGAACCCGGCTTTGGCGGCTTGTTTCTGCAGCTTGTACGCCCGGTCCAGGGGGGGCAGCGACCGGGAAACCCCGTCCAGGAGTCCGTCTTTGGGTTTGCGGCCCTCCTGTTCCACTTTGATCTTCCCCCAGTTCTTGAGGACCTCCGCGGGGCTCAAGGGCTCCGCTCGTTCCTCCGGCTCCCCAAACACGTGGGGGTGGCGGCGGATGAGCTTTTCGGTGACCCCCCGAAGGGTGTCCTCCACGGAAAAATGACCTTCCTGCTCGTGCATATAGGAAAGCATGGTCGCCAGCAAATAGAGGTCCCCCAGTTCTTCCCTGATGTGGGCGGGATCCTTTTCGTCGATGGCCTCGACGCACTCGTAAGTTTCTTCGATCAGGTCCCCCCGAAGGCTGGCCGGGGTTTGTTCCCGGTCCCAGGGGCAACCGTCGGGCGCCCGCAGCCGGACCACCGTGTCGTAGAGGGCCTTAAAAGCCCCCTCCTGGTTGCAAGTTTTATCTGACATAGCCTCATTTGATTCGCAAACACCGGAAAAATCAAGGGGTCGCCCCCCATGGACCCCCAGGCGGTACGGGGACGCCCGGGGGTCCATGGGAGGGGCTTTTGCGCGGGGGCTTTGTTTCCGCTGCCGATACCCCCATTACACGGCGTGTGTGCGTACCCGGAAACCGCTTGGGGGTCCATGGGCTAAACTTGACCCACAATTCAAGCCCGGCGCTCCGTTGAGGACGGATCTTTCCCCTGGAAAATTTTGCAGGCAGCGGGATAGCGGGATTTGGCGCGGCTCAGAGCGGTGTGGTCCCGCTTAGCCGGGCGCAAGGGAGCGGGGAGCGGCGGCGCCGGAATGACCCCACGAGCGAAGGCAGCGACGCTATCTCCAATGCGCTAATAATACGGACTTTTGACACAGTCTGGGGAGGCTTCCCCCCTCCTGGTGAAAGCAAAATCCCCGGCATGGGCACGCGCCGCATTGACGGTCAGGGGATAAAGTGATAGGGTTTATCCATTACTGTCAAAAATCAACATCCGGCATAAGGGGTTTATGGCTATGGCGTCCAGAGAAAAGAAGCAGCGCATCCATGAGGTGAATCCCGATAAGGGGGAATGGATACGGCGGTTTAAGGCTAATCCGTTTATTTTTATCGGGACGATAGTCATTCTCATCATCGTGATTGTCGCGTTTGTGGTGGCGCCGGCCATTGTTCCTGAAGCGGGAAGCTCCGGGGTGGATCTGGTCTTCGGCTACTATGACAAGATTCCCATCTCCTATGTGCCGGGGAATTACCTGGCCAATGTGCAGGCGAACTATGCCCGGTATATGCAGGGGTCCATCACGGAGTCCAACTACCAAACCGTCAGTCAGATGGTTTGGCGGCAGGCCTTTGAGGATACGGTGATCCACACCGCCATACTCCAGGCCATGAAGCAGGCGGGGTATGCCACCCCCGCGGAGGTGGTGGACGGGGAGGTCGCCAGGCTGCCTGAGCTCCAGGAAAACGGCCGTTTTTCCGCGGCCCGGTACCGGAGCCTTTCCGCGGCCGACCGGATGACTCTCTGGAAGGAAGTGCAGGAATCCTTTGCCAGAAACCTCTACCTGGACGCTATGTTCAGCCTGAGGATGCCCTCGGGGGAGAGCGAGTTTATCCGCTCCATGACCGCCCGGACCCGGAGTTTCAGCATGGCATCCTTTCCCCTGGACAGCTACCCCGATGAGGAGATCCTGGCCTATATCGCGTCCGAGCCGGATCTGTTTCGCAGGATACACCTGTCCCGGATCACCATCACTTCCAGCGAGCGGGAGGCCCGGCAGGTTTTGGATTCCGTTATAAACGGGACGCAGACCTTTGAGGAGGCCGCCCGGTCCCAGTCCCAGGATTCCTATGCCGAGCGGGGCGGGGATATGGGGGCACAGATGACCTACGAACTGGTCAGCGAAGTGCCGGACAGCGCCGAGCGGGAATCGGTCATCGCCACGGCGCCGGGGGAATACAGCCCCCTGGTCAAGGTTCCTTCGGGCTGGGCCTTTTTCCGCTCCGACGAGGAGGTCCGCGGCGTGGACACCGAGGACCCGGCGAACCTTTCCAAGATCCGATCCTACATGATGAATTTTGAGCGGGGCCGCATGGAGGACTGGCTCTTCGCCCGGGCCCGGCTGCTTATCGAGACCGCGGGGGAAGAGGGCTTTGAGGAGGCGGCGGAGGCGCTGGGCGCGCAGCTGCGAAACTTCGGCCCCCTGCCCCTGAACTACGGCGGGGTCTCCATTACCGACAACGCCCAGGGCACGAATCTTTTCCCCGCCCTTTCCGCCGAGTCGATCTCTGAATTGATCCCCGCGGAATCCAACGAAAATTTCTGGCGCGCCGCCTTCTTTACCCCCCTGGAAACTCCCTCGGAGCCCCTGGTGATTGGAGACAACGTTCTGGTGCTCTACCCCCGGGAGGAGATCATACGGGACGAGGCGGACACCGAGGGGATTATCACCTTCTACCCGACCTGGGTCAGCAGCGGCGCCGAAACAAGCCTGCGCTCCCATTTTCTGAAGAGCGATAAGCTGGACGACCAATTCTTCTCGACCTATTTGCAGTTCCTCTTGCCCTCCAACTAGCCGTGATCGACGAAACTCCCCGGAGGGTCGCGGCCCGCCGGGGTTTTTCCGTTGCCTACAAGGGCAAGACCCTGCTTTCAACCGGGGACCCCGTCGCGCTGGCGGAAAGCGCGGTGGCGGCGGCGACGAAACTCCGGGGCCCTACCCTCTACTTCTGCCCTTCCCCGCTGTACGGCTACGGCCTGCCGCTCCTCCTGGAAAGCATGGGGGAGGATTCCGCGGTTCTCTGCGTGGAGGCCGACGAGAAGCTCCTGGACCTTTCCGCCGAAACCATAGACGGTTCCGTCCTGGCGAATCCCCGTTTCCTGCTGACAGGCGCGGGCGACGGCGCGGCTCTGGCCGCTCTGGTCCGACAAACCTGGGGCAGCCGCCGGTTCCGCCGGGTGGAGGAACTGCGCCTGAGCGGGGGCCGGCAGCTCAGTCCGGCGCTCTACGACGCCCTGGCGGATGCCCTGCGGCGGGAAATAGCCCTGGACTGGGGCAACGCCATGACCCTGGTGAAGCTGGGCCGCCGCTACGCCCGGAACGCCCTGGGCAATCTGGCCCTGCTTCCCCGCTCCCCCCCCCTTTCGGCCCTTGATTTTGGGGCCGCGCCTGTGCTGGTCCTGGGCGCCGGGCCCTCCCTGGACGGCTTTCTGGACGGGCTGGCGGCGCGCTTTGGGGATCTGGGGGGAGGAGCGGGGTCTTTCAAAATTGTCTGCGTGGACACCGCGCTCTCCTGCCTCTATCAGAGAAGGATCAAGCCGGATCTGGCGGTGGCCCTGGAAAGCCAGCACTGGAATCTCCGGGACTTTATCGGCCTGGGGGGATGGGAAATTCCCCTGGCCATGGACCTTTCCGCCCTGGGCGCCACCGGGGAAATGCTGGGCGGCCGTCCCCTCGTGTTCTTTACCCCCTGGACCTGCCTCACCCTCTTTAACCGGCTCAAATCCGCGGATCTCCTCCCGGAGGAGTTCCCCCCCCTGGGATCGGTGGGCCTCAGCGCCGCGGCCATTGCCTGCCGCGTGTCGACAGGGCCCGTCATAGTGGCGGGCATGGACTTCGCCTTTTCCCTGGACCGGACCCACGCCAGATCCGCGCCAGCGCATTTGGAAAGGCTCCGCGGACAAACCCGGTTTCGCAGCCTCATAGACCCGGAGGGGGCCTTCCGCAAGGGCTGTCACGGGGCCCTTGCCAAAACCGGCGAACCGGTCCGCTCCAACCGGACCCTGAAAAACTACCGGGATCTCTTTCAGCGGGAATTCGCCGGGCAGCCCGGCCGCGTCCGGGACGCGGCCGGGCCCGGTCTGGACCTGGGCCTGGAAACGCTGACCGTGGAAGCGGCCTGCGAGGTCCTGGCGGGGGGAGCGGACAGTAAAACTGCGGGGGGCAGCCGCAGTAAAGGCGCCGCGGCGACAGCCGCCCCGGGGGACGCTGCAAAACTACGGGGCTTTGTCGAAGCGGAGATCGCCGGGCTGCGGCGGCTCCGGGGCGTACTCAGCGGGGAAAGCGCCGAGGGGGCTGAACAACTGGGGGCGCTCCTGGATCGCTGCGGCTACCTCTGGGCCCACTTTCCGGACTGCGCGGGCGCCGGGGGGCGCAGGCCCGCGGAGACCGACCTGGGTTTTCTGAAACGGGCGCGGGCGGAGATCGATCCCTTTATAGCGCTATTAGAAACAGTATTGCTGCGCCTGGACTAGTTACCACTTAGCCCTGACGCCCAGGGCCAGGGATGTTCCGGGCATGTAGTAGCTTGCAAAGGACTCGTAGTGGGCGTTGAAGATGTTCCGAAGGGCGGCAAAAACGGTAAGGTGTTCCCCCAGGCCCTGGTTGACCGTGGCGTGCATGAGAAAGTAAGGGTCAAGGACCATGGTGTTCATGGTGTCCGCGTAGCGGGTAGTCTCGTAATGGGCGGAAACCAGGGCGGATCCCGCGAAGCCGCCTTTCCCCCAGGACAGGTCCACCGAGCCGCCTACAATGTGGTTCGGCATATAGGGTATGCGGTAAGCGTCCGTAAAGGTAAGGCTCCCGGTCAAAAGCCAGCTTAGCTGGTACTGGTAGCTCGCCCCCAGCGCCAGGGTGGTAAAGCCTGCCCGGTTAAGCTGCAGGGTGAGCTTGGGCCGCAGGTCCCCCCCGATAAACCAGGCCTCCCCGACATTCTCAGGGGTCCAGCTATCGGTCCCCGCCCGTGGTATCCAATGTATCGAATCCCTGGTGAACTGGCCGTACACCGTGCCGTTGACCGAAAAGAGATCCCCCGGCGCAAACTCCCCGGTAAGGTCCGCTCCCACGCCGTCTTCGGGCCTCAGGTTGGGGTTCCCCACAAACATACTGTCCAGGCTGCGGTAGTAGAGATCGTCAAAGTCGGGAAACTTAAAGCTGCGGAAGTAGTTGTTTTTCAGGGTAAACCGGGGGCTTATCTCCCAGCGCCACCCTATCTTGGGAACCGCCACCGCCTGCTTTGCGTCCGTGGCTCCCTTTACGGAACCGATGAGCATAAACCGCCTGACCGGGGAAAATTCTCCGGTGGCGTAGATCCCCCCCTGGTTGCCGATTTTTATGGGGTCCGTTTCCGTGGAGCTCTGGGAATCGATGTGCAGGAAACGCCAGTCCGCTCCGGCCCGGAGGGTCAGCTTCTCGTTGGGGTACCAGCCCCAGCGGTTGATCCCGGTGACGTAGTGGTCAAAGCTCTTGATGTCCACCCCGTAATTGGTGTTGGAATACTGATAGGTCAGGGAGGCTTCGGTTTCCAGATCGTCGCGGAATATCACCGGCGCGTCAAACACCACGTTTTCGGTGAGGGAAAGATCCTTTGCCTCCGCATAGCCCGTCGAATTCTGCGTAATGGGAAAGTTCCGTCCGGCGTAGTAGTACTTGGTGTCGGAAAGCAGGGTGGCGTCCCTGGCCAAATTCCAGGCAAGGGAAACATTGCCCCCCGTGTCCAGGACCTCGTTGCTCTGTTTGCGCCGGGCAAAACCGTAATCATCCTGGTACAGGTAGTGGTTGCCCGCCCGGTTCCCGAACAGCCCGGCCTTCCAGGAAAACTTCTCCGCTCCGTATCCTGCAGAAAAACTGAGGGTCTGCATATCAAGGAGATCCTCAAACTGGGGGTCCCCTATTTTGCCTCCTGAATGGCGCATATTGTATTTGCCCGGCAGGTAGCCGGTGTTTGAAAGCACCGCGTTAAAATTGAAGCCCGGCTTTTGCTTCTTGATAGTGATGATGTTGATGACCCCGCCCAGCGCGCCGGACACATTGTACTTGGTGTCGGAACCGCCGTAGATCACCTCCACCCGTTCAACGTTGTTAATGTCCACCTGGCTCACGTCGAAATCCCCGGAACGGGGGGAGTTGGCCGGGATGCCGTCGATCAGTATGGCGATGCGCTCGGTGTCGAAGCCCCGGAGGTTCAGCTCCGTCTGGTTGCCGTAGCCGCCCCAGCGGGTAACGCTCATGTCAAGCTCGTCCTCAAGCAGGGTGGAGAGGTCCCGGGGGTTCCGCTTTTCAATCTGCTCCCGCTCGATGACCGCCATCTGCTGGGTCGTTTCCGGCGTGCCCGTCAGGGTGACCCCTTCCTCGTCGGCGCCGAAGTCGTAGTAATCGTCATACTCCCCGGAGGGATCGGCGGGGATTTCGCTTTCCTGTGAAAAAGCCGCTCCGCCCAGGAGGATTGCCAAAAGAGCGGTCAGCAAGAATCCGCGGGCGCCTTTCATTTTTCCCTGTCCTGTGGAATTACAACGCCCCAGGCAATGTACTCCGCTTCGTTTTCCACCCCGTTTGATTCTACCGCTTCTTCAAGGGTCGCCTTTTCGGTGTAGTATTTCTCGCCGTTGTACAGCGCCGCCAGGTTCACGGCGTTGGCCAACTGGAGGGTGTCGGGACCAAGGAACCGGTAGTAGATGCCGAAGAAGGGAAGCTGCCCGTCTTTTATGTCCGCGTCCCATTGGGGGGCGCAGCCCTCCAGGTACTCGATGATGATGGCCCCCCGTTCAGGGATGTCGTAAAACAGGTTGATCGCCCGGACTATGCCGCAAAAACCAAAGTTATAGTCCCAGCCTTCGGCGGAGGGGCCCTGATCCTCCTTCTGCCCGTACACAGAGCTGTCGTAGAGCACAAAGTAATCGTCATCCTTGGGATCATAGCCGGTATAGGTCACGGCCGTGAGCGCGTTGTAGGGATCGCCCTTTTCGCCATCCACATGATCATATATGCCCGGAATAAGGGCGATCTTGCCGGTGTCGATCACCAGTTCCTTAAAATCGCCCCACCTGCCGATCCGGTAGCCGTCCAGCCTGCCTATGCCGGCCCAGTGGGAGTACCACACCCCGGACAGGGAGGCCATCAGCGCTTCAAAATTATTTTCGGCGCCGCTGGGATCGTTAGGGTCGTTAGGGTCGTTAGGGTCGTTAGGATCGTTGGGATCGCCGGCGCCGCCGGGAGCATAGGAGGCGTTTTGATCGGCCCCGCCGAGCTGGCCGTATTCGTACAGATCGCCGCACCCGGCGAGGGCGCAGCACAGTAAAACCAGGAGCAACAGGTTTTTTTTCATGACTGCCACCGCAAAACAGGATAACCGCCGGCGCCCATTTTCCAGACCCCGGAAAAATCCCAGCCCAGCGACTCATAGTCGCTTTGTTCCGGCTTGGCAGCGCAGTCCGCGCCGTCAAAGCCGCCGGCAGCCGCGGCGCCGGGCTCGACGGCCTGCCCGTCATGGTAGAGGGGAGCGCTGGCCATGTTTGCCGTCCATGCGCCTACATTGTCGGATCCTTCGCCGGCTATGCGGTGGACGTTGAAGACGCCGCCCCTGCCGTCAACTTTGGCGTTGAGCGCGGCACAGTTATCTATGGAAGGCATGCCCACATACTGGGAGCCCGCAATGCCCCCGGCATTTGCCGCCGCCGGCACCCCCAGGCTGCTGCCCGTTTCGCCGGAGCCGCCGCCAACCACGGTGGCGGTAACGCTTCCCCGGGCGTAGCATTTGGAAATCCTCGCCCAGGCCGCGTTAGACCCGGCCACGCCCCCCGCCAGCGCCTGCCGCGACGAGGCATCCCCGTTTACCGTCATGTCGCTATAGCAGTTTTCAATAAGCGAGGGTTTTGACTCGCTCCGGGAGTTGTACCCGGAAACGCCGCCCACGTAGGGAAGATTTTCGCCCCTGCCGGTAACGGTTCCTCCCGCGGCGTAGGATTCCCGGAGTATGGCGCCGGTGTAATTGTAACCTAAAACGCCCCCGGCATAGGGGTAGCCCCCCTCCACGGTGACGGAACCGCCGGTGAAAGAACAGCGTTCTATAACGCAGTTGCTCGCCTCGTTGGCGCCGCCGCCAAATGCGCCGATCAAACCCTGATAGCCCGCAACGCCACCTCCGTAGAGCATAAGCCCCTGGCCCGGTTCGGATCTCAGGGTTATGTC
>JAIROB010000214.1 GCA_031257695.1 Treponema sp.
TACCGCCAGGCAAAACGGAACGATCCGGTCCTGTCCTACATGGCGAGCAATATTACCCTGAACGAGTGTTACTCCTTCGCGGATCTGCCTCATCATGCCGCCGACTATTGGGATGATCCGGAATTCGCAAAACAAAATTTTGAGTTTTACTACCGGGAATTAAAAAAGATCGGAGACGATGCAAGGAACGGCGCTTCCGGGGGGGACTGGGAAACCGGGCTCTGGGACGACGACGATTACATGGACCAGAAGATGAAGGGCCTGGTGAACGAAGCGGCGCTGAGCAAGTCCTGGGGCAATCTCAGCGGCGAAACCATAGCAATGCTCATCGCCGGCCTGCGCCCGGCCGTTGATTACCGGAAAATTCTCCTGGGCTTCCGCTCCGCGGTTTTGTCCAGCCGGAAGATCCTGACCCGTTCCAAGCAGAGCCGCCGTTACGGCTTTTTGTATCTGGGCCGCAGGAATCAGTTTGCCACCAGGCTCTTAATCGGCGTTGACGTGAGCGGCTCCATATCCGACGGGGAAATCGATCTGTTTTACTCCGTGGTAAACCGCTTTTTCCGTTACGGCGTCGCTTCCCTGGAGGTGGCGCAGTTTGACGCCGCCCTCAAGGGCGAGCCGGTCCTGATGAAAAAAGCCCGGAGGACCATACAGGTCGCCGGCCGGGGAGGCACGGATTTCCAGCCCCTCTTCGATTACTTTGGGGAACATATAAAAGACTACGACGGCCTTATCGTCTTTACCGACGGTTTTGCCGCGATACCCAGGGTGTCCCGCTCCCAGGCGCGGAAGACCCTGTGGATATGCAACAACAAAGCTAACTACGACCGCCACCGCCTCTGGATGTCCCGCCAGGGCCGCTGCGCCTGGATTGAGTGACAGGCTCCCGGAAGTATTCGCTCCGAATCAGCTTCTCCTCCACCGGGCAAAGAGCGCTTTTGCCTCGCTGAGAAACTCCTTTGCGATTGTGATGGCGCTCTCCGTAACCGTCTTGTTTGCCGGAAACACCGGAACCGGGTTGCAGCCCCCGGAGCGGACCTCCACCTGGCTCATACGGAAACGGTTCCCGCAATTCTGGCAGACAAGAACAGTCCCCTGCTGTTTGTAAAAGCCCCTGCCCGAAGCGTAACAAACCTGACAGGTGTTAAAGGCGGTCCTGATCGTTCCATCCGGGGCCTTTACCGCCAGCACCTCAAGCCGGGTTCCTTCAATATCCACCGGATAGAAACTTACATTCTCCGTAAGGTCCGCAATCTGAATAACCAAATCGCGATCCGTAACCACGGGCTTCACCGCATTGGGCTGCCCGCTCTGGGCGGACGCAAAGGACCCCAGGCCCAGCAGCAAAACTGCCCCCGCCGCAATTTTACCCGCCCCAAAACGTCTTTTCATGTTTCACCTCTCCCCATGTTGATTGGAAGCCGGCAGGAACCGTGAGCAGTGTAACCGCTCCTTTCCGCCCGCCATCCCGCTTGCTGCCTGCTATCTGTCCGCCGCTTCAAAACAAGCGTCCAACTAGATCAGGGTCTCGAATAGGAACAATCTAGCGCAAAATTGTGGTTAAATTATGAAGATCAAAAAAGAAAAACGACTTTTTAATGGTTTCGATACACTACGCCTGGCCGCGGGACCGGGCTATACGCCCCAGTGTAATGGGGCATAGGTAGAAAAACAAAGTCCCCGTGGCCCAAAAACTAATTGACGGCCTGCCTGGTTTGCAGTATGGTTTTCATGGAGTGTTTTCTCCCTGTGTCCTGTGAGACGAATTCACCGGAGGGCCCCTATGAAAGCAAAACTGATGCTCCTGTTGTTCCTGTGCCTTGCCGCATCCGGCTGCGTAACCGCGGGGAATACGGCGTCCGGCGCCGGCGAAACCCTGGCGGAGGATCCCGCGGTTGTTTCCGGCGTCCTTGAAAACGGGCTTTCATACCGTATTTTACAGAATAGTTATCCTGAAAACCGCATCTTCCTCAGGCTGGTGGTAAAGGCGGGTTCCGTTCTGGAGGCCAATAACGAGCGGGGCATTGCCCACCTGGTGGAACACATGGCCTTTAACGGGAGCGCCCATTTTTCGGGGAACGAACTGATCGATTATTTTGAATCCCTGGGCATGGCCTTTGGGCCTGAGGTAAACGCGTATACCTCCTTCGACGAAACGGTGTACCGCCTGGACATTCCCGCGGACAACCCCGAAGCCCTGGACAAAAGCCTCGCGGTCATTCACGACTGGGCCTGCGGGCTCAGCTTTGACGAAGCCGAACTGGAAAAAGAGCGGGGGGTGGTTCTTGAGGAATGGCGCCTGGGCCGGGGCGTTGAAGGCCGGGCCTGGGACGCGCTGCTGCCCTTCCTCTTTCCCTTTTCCCGGTACGCCGCCCGTATGCCCATCGGCGATCCGGACATCATTCGGAAGGCGCCCAGGGACCGGATCCTCAACTTCTATAAAAAATGGTACCGTCCGGAATTGATGACCCTGGTTATCGTGGGCGACGCGGAGGCAGCGCTGCTTGAACGGGCGGTGCAAGAGGGGCTGTCCTCTATCCCGGCAAGCAAGAAAAAACGGGCTCTTCCCTCGTATCCCGTATCGGTTCCCGGGATGAAACTCAGCCTCCGCCTCTCCGATCCCGAGGCGCCCTACACCCAGGTTTTTATCGGCAGCCTGTTTCCCGCGATACAGGTGAGAACCCGGGAGGATCAGCGGCTCTTCATAGCGGGGGCCGTGGCCATAAACGCCCTGTCGGCCCGGCTCAACGAACAGGTTCAGGACGGCGATCTCTTTCTTGGCAGCCAGGTCCTCGCCATACCCATACTGCGTTCCATGACCGCCGGGGCGATCTGGTTCAACCCCAAGCCGGGGTTGTTTGACAACGCCTTCAAAACCGTCATCAACGAAATCGATCGTTTTGCGTTATACGGCATTACCGGGACCGAACTGGAGCGGCAAAAAGCATACCTGCGTTCCGACGCCCTGGATGTCCGGGAGAACAGCAAAAAAGCCGAGTCGCCGGATCTTGCATACCGCCTGGTGGAGGGCGTGTTGAACGAAACGCCCTTCCTTCCGGCGGAGGCCGAGTATCAACTAGCCCTGGAGACCATCGACGCCCTTGCAGCGGATGATATAAACAGGGTTATTAAACGATACTTTGACGGCCGCGGCTCCCGGCTCCTGACCATTGCGGCGCCGGACGCGGGCGTGCCCTCAAAAACCGCTATCAACCGGATGTGGAAGCGGCGCCGCAGCCCTTCCCTCGAGCCCTACAGGGACGACCTGGACAGCCGGCCCCTCTTTCCCCCCGAACTGGCGGGGCCTCCCGGCGCAATAACCGCGGAGCGTGTTTTGTCCGACGGAAGCGACGGAGGGCCGGCGATTACCGAATTTACCTTGTCAAACGGCGCAAAGGTTGTGGTCTGCCCCACCGGTTTTAAGGAAAATTCTTTTCTGTTTAACGCCCTGAGCCGGGGCGGGCTTTCCCTTGTCTCCGATGGCGACTACCCCTCGGCCTCGCGGGCCGCGGAATACGCGGGGCTCTCCGGCTTGAACGGGTTCCGGCAGACCCAGGTTACAAAAAAGCTGGCGGGCGCCAATGTGACGGTCGGGCCGGAACTAAACGAAACCTACGCGGGCTTATCCGGCTCCGCCGCGGCCAGGGACGCGGAAAGCCTTTTTCAACTTATCAATCTGTATTTCACCTCCCCCAATTTTACAGAAGCAGCGTGGAAACGGGTAAGGGGGAACATCGAGTCAAGGATAGAGGCCAATCAAAAGTACCCGCAGAACTATTTTTTAGCGGAACTGTTAAAGGCCCTTTACCCCGGTTCCGTCCGTTTTAACGAGCCTGAGGGTTCTTTCGTTGAAGCCCTTGACAACGCCGGGGCGCAGCAATTCTACCGGCAATTTTACGGCGGGGCCGGGAACTTTGTCTTTGTTTTTACCGGCGCTATTACGGTTGATGAAGCAAAGCGGCTCAGCGCCGTGTATTTGGCCTCCCTTCCCGCCGGGGAGAAGACCGAAGCGCGGGATACCTTTCCGGCCTTTCCCGGGGGCAAACAGAGGGAGCTGATAAGAAAAGGCATGGATCAGCAGAGCCTGGTCCGCATCCTCTTCGGCGGCATAAACCCTGAAATCGAAGGGGATATTCGTGTCGAGCAGGATCTGACCGCTTCCCTGGTTGACCTGATTGAGATGCGCCTTAGGGACAGGATCCGCGAACAGATGGGGGCAAGTTACGGCGTGGGGGTCTATTGCTATCAGGAGAACTACCCTGCGCGGCGCTACGGCGCGGGCATAAACTTCGGCTGCGAACCCGCCCGGGCCGAAGAGCTTGCGGATCTGGCGCTGCGGGAACTCAGGGCCCTGGGGGAGACCCCCGCCGGCGAGGATGATGTGGCCAAACTCCGGGAAATTTTTTCCCGCCGCCGCGAAACCGCGCTTAAAACCAACGAGTTCTGGCAGGAGGTTCTGACCGCCAATTTTCTGCGGGGCGACGAAAGCGCCGCTCACAGCCGGGAGGAAGCGGTCCTTGCGGGGCTTGCCCCGGAAACCATGCGGCGCCTGATCCGGCGTTACTTCAACACCGAAAACTGTATTACCTGCATTTTATTGCCGCAAGACGGGCAGGATGCGCCCAAATCGTTCAATTAAATTGCCGGCGTCCGAAAAAACGCTTATTGGGCTTCAATATCGGAATTACCGTGCCGATAATTATTCCATGAAACAGATAACCCGATTTTTTGCGGCGCCCTTATTTTTGGCCGCGTTTGCCACGATCCAGGCGCAGGATATTGCCGATCCGACTGTGGACCCCTTTAGCGGGGCGGGCAGCTATGCCGGAAGTCCCGGACTTACCGGCATCGGCGATTATGATCTGAGCGTTCTTTCCACCGGCGCCGCTCCGGGTATAAGCGGCGGCGTTTCCCCGGAGAATCTTCCCGCTCCCCAGGCGGGGCTGGGGGCTTCCGCATTCCGCGAGGAGGGAATCGCCTCCTGGTACGGCACGGAGTTTGAGGGGCATCCCACCGCGTCGGGGGAGCTGTTCAACCCCGCCCAGTTGACCGCGGCGCATCCCAGCCTCCCCTTTGGAACCCTGCTGCGGATAACCAATACCCAGAACAACCGCCAGGTTACGGTCCGGGTAAACGACCGGGGCCCCTTTGTGAACACCCGGATCATCGATGTGTCCCGGGCCGCGGCGGAGGCGCTGGACATACTCGTCACCGGAACGGCGCCGGTGGTGGTGGAGCTTGCGGGGGAAGCCTCCATAGCGGCGCCTCCCGCGGCGCCCCCCAGACTGGCCGACCCCTGGATAGCGCCCATACCGGCCCCGGTTGATCAGGCTGCGGCCCCGCCTCCGGTTGTGGAAGCGCTTCCTCCGGCGGATCCCAACGCGGCGGTGGTAAGGCCCGGCATCCCCCCCCTGGGCACGGCGAAACGGTACCGGGTCCAGGTAGGCGCCTACAAGGTCACCCGGAATGCCGTGGACACCTTTGACCGTGTTAAGGGCCTTGGCCTTGAGCCTTCCTACGAGCGGCACGACGATTATTACCGGGTGGTGCTTTCGGGGATCAGGGCGGAGGATATTCAAAACCTGGCGGGAAGGCTCGGTTCCGTAGGGTTCCGGGAAATTCTCGTCCGGGAGGAATGAAACGCGCCCCTTGAAGCTGTCCCCAAAAAAATGTGAACAGCCTCAAGGGGATTGTTGACCCATGGCCGTATTTTTGGTATATTCTACTCACCTAAACACTTTAATCTATCACTAATAGAATGGAGGACCATATGAAGGTAAAGCCTTTGGCCGACAGGGTCATGGTTAAGCTGGAAAAGAACGAGGCGAAAACCGCCGGAGGAATTATCATTCCCGACACCGCCCAGGAAAAAACCCAAACCGGGGTGGTGACTGCCATCGGGGACGATAAGGATGTCATTACCGTCAAGGTAGGCGACAAAGTCATGTACGACAAATACGCCGGAACCCAAGTCAAAATCGACCAGGACGAGCACCTTATCGTCAAAATGGCCGATATTATCGCCATCATTGAATGACGGTTAACGCCTGGCAGTTTGTTGCGCTTCGCGCATAAATCGTATAAAAATTCACGAAAGTGAATTTTTATACCGCTCAAACTGCAGAAGGACGCCGGATAATCGGGATTTTTTGCATAAATATGCAAAAAACCCACAGGCGTTACAGGCTCCTAGGAACCGCGGAAAAACCCGGCCCGAGCCGGGTTTTTTTGTGTGTTCAGATACGGAGGGCATGGTGAAAACGGTGCTTTGTTACGGCGATTCCAATACCTGGGGTTTTTCGCCCCTTTCCGGCAAGCGCTTCGATCACAGGACCCGGTGGCCCATGGTCCTGTGGCGGCTCCTCAACAGGGGAGCGCCGCTTTTCCCGGAGGATGGCCGAGAGGATCCCCCCTATTGGGTGATCGAGGAGGGGCTTTGCGGCAGGACCAGTTGCCGGGAAGATCCCATAGAAGGGGACCTGAACGGCCTGCGCCAGCTCATCCCCATCCTGGAAAGCCATAAACCCCTGGACTGGGTGGCGATCATGCTGGGCTCCAACGACCTGAAACTTCGCTTTAACCCCAGCGCCTTTGACGCTGCCGTTGGGGTCCAGAGGCTGGCAAACGCTGTCCTCAACTCCCGCTGCGGTCCCCGGGGAGGCCCCCCGCAGGTCCTGCTGATCTGCCCCCCTCCGACCACGGTTTCCGGCAAGTTTGCCCACATTTTTGGGGATTCCGTGGAACTCTCCAAAAAACTGGCGCCCTACTTCCGGGCCATGGCGAAGGAGATCGGCGTTATCTTTCTGGACGCGGGGGAGATAATCAAATCCAGCCCCGCGGACGGGGTGCATCTGGAAGCGGAGGAACACCGCAAACTGGCGGAGGCCGTCGCTGCAATTATTGATCAGAAACTGGGCGATACTAGATTTGAACTAGTGACTTCTACCGTGTGAAGGTAGCACTCTCCCACTGAGTTAATCGCCCGAAACGCGGTATTCCACGATTTTTAAATCCTATCACCACGACCCCGGCGTGTCAAGGCTCCCCCCTATGGGCCCGGTTGGGTTTCCGGGGCTGCGGGAAAGCGGGCCCATAGAGGGGGGCTCAATTTGCATAAATATACGCTATTTCAAAAATTATGTAGAATTCATGCAAATAAATGCATAATTATACTTGACAGTTTTTTCTTTCCTCCCTACTATAGCCCCAGCGCGCAAAAAAAGCATAGAACTACAGAAAATGGAGGAGAAAGATGAAAAAGAGGAGTATCTTAGCGGGGGTATTGTTCCTGGCGGCCCTGACCGCGCTATCGGCGGGGGGGTCCAAGGAAAATACCATTAAAATCGGCTTCAACATTCCCTTGACCGGGGATTCCCCCAAGGTTGGGGAGGGCGCCAAGTACGCCGCGGAGCTTGTCCTGAAAGAGGTTAATGCCGCGGGCGGCCTGGACGTAAAGGGCGCCAAGTACAAGCTGGAATTCGTCTATGTGGATAACGAACTGAAGCCGGAATCCGCGGTGCAAGCCGCGCTCAGGCTTATCGAGCAGGACCAGGTCCTGGCCGTGGTCGGCCCCGCGGGTTCGGGAAGGGCCAATCCCGCGGCCCAAGTGAACAACGAGAACCGCACCCCCATGGTGTCGCCCTGGGCCACCAATCCGACCGTCACCCTGAACCGGCCCTACGTGTTCCGGGCCTGTATTCTCGATCCGGTGCAGGCGACCTCCGCGGTGGCCTTCCTCAA
>JAIROB010000015.1 GCA_031257695.1 Treponema sp.
CCCCCCTCCTCGTAGCCCACATAGCCCGGGGGCGAGCCGATGAGCCGGGACACGGTGTGCTTTTCCTGGTACTCGCTCATGTCGAAACGGTGCATGGGCACCCCCAGGATGTCCGCCAACTGCCGGGCCAGCTCAGTTTTGCCGACCCCGGTGGGGCCCACAAAGAGAAAATTCGCCACAGGCTTGTTGTCCGCCCGGAACCCCGCCCGGGAACGTTTCACCGCCTTGACCGCCGCGGTAATCGCGTCGTCCTGGCCGAATATCCGGGAACGGAGCTTTTCTTCCAGGAAACGGAGCTTGTCCTTTTCGCTTTCCCCCACGGACCGCTCGGGGATCCGGGCGATTTTCGACACCACGGTCTCGATCAGCTTGAGGCCCACGTCTATAGGCGGTTCCGGCGAACCCTCCGCGGCGGCGCCTGCAGCCTCGGCGAACGCCTCCGCTGAAAACCGTTCCGCCCCGGACGCCGTCTCCTGGCCGCCGTTTTTGCGGAACGCTTCGATCCGGGCAAAAGCCCCGGCTTCGTCGATCACGTCTATGGCCTTGTCGGGAAGCCGCCGCTCGGTGATGAACTGGGCGGACAGCCGCACTGCGCCCTCCACGGCGTCGTCGTCGTAGCGGACCCGGTGGTAGTCCTCGTATTTGGACTTGAGCCCCCTGAGTATGGCGATGGCGTCTTCCTGGCTGGGCTCCTCAATATCGATCTTTTGGAAACGCCGGGAGAGCGCCCGGTCTTTCTCAAAAAACTTGCCGTACTCCTCGTGGGTGGTGGATCCGATACAGCGGAGTTTCCCCGAGGAAAGCGCGGGCTTGAGCAGGTTGGAAGCGTCCAGGGCGCTGCCTGAAACGGAACCCGCTCCGATGAGGGTGTGGATCTCGTCAATAAAGAGGATAGCCTTTTCTTTTTTCAGCATCTCCTCCACCACCCGTTTGATCCGTTCCTCGAAATCGCCCCGGTACTTGGTTCCCGCCACCAGGGCGCCCATATCCAGGGAATAGATGGAAAAGTCCCGGAGGGTGGGGGGGATGTTCCCGGCGACGATGCGCTGGGCCAGACCCTCGGTGACGGCGGTCTTGCCCACCCCGGAATCGCCCACATGGACGGGGTTATTCTTCATCCGGCGGCACAGCACCTGCACGGTCCTGTCCAGCTCGGCCTTCCTGCCGATCACCGGCTCCAGTTTGCCCTGTCTGGCCAGGGCGGTAAGGTCCGTGGCGTAACGTTCCAGGGCGCTCTTTTTGTTGGCCCTGGTCTTTTGTGAAGCGTCCGCGTCCCCCTCATCGAGGCCATCGTTCCGGACGCCTTCGCCGTCGCTCATGGGGACGGGGTTTACGTTATTGTATTTGGGCGGGTAGCCCCGGGAATAAACAAAGTTCTGGTCGCCGTCGTCATCATACTCCCGGGAAAGGCTTTCCAGCAGCTCCAGGCGGTTTTTTATCCCCGCCTTGCGGAGGTAGTAGGCGCAGTAGTTCTTTTCCTCATCATACAGGGAAACCAGAATATCGGCGATATCCAGGATCTGCTTCTGGGAGGACTGGCTTTGGAGCACAGCCCGTTCCAGAACGCTCTGGAAACCCACGGTTTGGGTGGGCTCGGTGTTTCTCTGGATGGGCACCTGCTGTTCAAAGTAGTTTTCCATCCCCGTTTTGAGCTGATCCAGGTTGGCGCCGGACGCTGAAAGTATGCCCTGCACTTCGTTAAAGGCCAAAGCAGCGTAAAGCACATGCTCGGGAGTAAGGTATTCATGGTTGCGTACCTTGGCTTCGTTATAGGCGGCATTGATAATCGCTTGCACATGGCTGCTTATTTTCATTTTTCACCCCTCTCTAACAATATACATACTATATCAAATTCTTTCCACAAGACACCGCAGGGGAAACTCATGCTGCCTGGCAAGGGCATGCGCCTGTTCCGCCTTGGTCCGGGCTATATCAAACGGGTAAACCCCCGCCGTGCCCCGTCCTGTCCGGTGGATGTCCATCATGATACGGGCGGCGTCCTCGGCGCTTTTGTGGAAAATCGCCATCAGGATATCAACCACAAAGTCCATGGTAGTATAGTCGTCGTTCAGCATGATCACCCGAAAGTCCTCCGGTTCCGCCAGTTTCCGCTTCTTCTTCGCGGCCAGATCCGTTTCGTTCTCCAAAAACCACGGCATATAACAATGATAGCAAATAATGGATGATTAGGGAATAGGATCCGGCAATTCCGAATTCAAAATCCCAAAACCGAAGTTTTGGAACTGCCCCGGCTGTTATATCAGCTTGTGTTCCTTGGCGGCGCGGCTGAGCGCTCCGTTCCAGTAGTGGCGGGTGAGAAAGGCCCGGTTTACTTCGATATCGTCAATGCGGCTGGCGCGGCGTTGGAGCCGTTTAAAGGCCATGCTCACGGCGGTGTCCATGTCCACCAGGGGGGCGCCGGTTTTGCCGAGGACCCGGTAGTGGGCGAAAAAATAGAAAGCGCCGTTGGGATCCATTTCAAAGTAACGCTCGTCCTTGATGATCTCCTCAATGCTGCTGCGGGCTTCGGCGTGGCCGGCTTCGTCCAGACAGCAAAGGGCCATGGCGCGGTACGAGGAAATCAGGGGGGCGCGGAATTCCCTTGACGAAAAGAACAGTAATTCTCCCTGGGAAAAACCGCTGCGCCAGTCGGGTTGTTCGGTAAAGAGGAATTCCCGATCCGGCAGAGCCGGGAGAAGCGCCTCCGCAAGATCCACCACCTGCCGGTAATCCCCGGCCAGGTAAGCGGCTTCTATCTCGAAATACCGGGCGTCGATGTTCGGCCTGCGGGGTTTGGGCGCGTCAATGCTCTCCAGAAAAACCGCGGAACGGTAGAGCCAAGCTTCCAGGGTATCCTCCGCTTCGGCTTTGAGGGCGCCGGCAGGGCTGCGTAGTAATGCAGCGAAGAGGTCCAGCGCTTCCCGGTAATGGCCGGTTTCAAAGAGGAGCTTGCCCCGGAAAAACCGCGCCCGATCCGCCCAGGGCGCAAGGCCGGCGCTCAGGGCGCTTTCTTCCGACTTGAAGGCCAAACGCTCCGCCCTGGAAATATTGCCGAAGAGGAATTGCATGGCCGCGGCATAGTAGGAGGAGAGGGCCAGCTCCGCAAAATCTTCGGATTTTTCCGCCTGCTCCACCGCAAAGAAACTATAGTCAATGGCGTCGGATATCCGCCCCTTGAGCAGATTTACCAGGGAAAAGAGGCGGTACGACTGGGCCAGTCCCCTGCCGCCGTTTTGGTTTTGGCTTATATGCATGGCTTCCCGTATCAGGGCCGAAGCTTCGTCCGCGTCATGGAGCCCCAGCTTATACGCGGTTGTGTTCGCAAGGATCCGGGTTTTGTAGGAGGGAATCTCACTCCCCGCCAAGGTCTTCTGCAGAGACCAGGGTTCCGCAAAAGCAGCGGCTATGGCCTCCTCATCCCCCCAGAGCAGGCTTTCGGTGGTGCGCCAGATAAACCGCAGCGCCGGTAGGTGGGACGGCCCCGCGAGCGGCTCAAGGCGGGATCCTGCCTGCCGCAGGGTCCCCAAGGTTCCGTTCAGCAGATCCGTGTGCAGGGCCTCCAGAACCAGATCCTCAGACCCCACTTCCCCCAGATCCGTCAAAGCCTGGAGCAGTTTAAAGCCGGGGCGAATTCGAAGCGCCTTAACCCAGGCCAGGAGGCGGTTCCGCGCCATCCTCCGCACGAGGTATTTTTCCTCCCCCAGCGCCATTTCTCCGGCCCTGGGGTCCTCGGCCATGCCGCCGCAGCCCAGGAACGAGAGCATCCCCAGCGCGGTTTTGATCATCCCGGGATTTTTCCCCTCCTCCTCAAAAAGCTGCAATGTCAGGGATGTGGGAAAATAACGCTTGAACAGGGCGGCCGCATAGGCAACCTCCGCCACATCCTTTGGAATCCGGGCGTTTTCCGAAGGCTCAGGCTCAGGGGGAAACCGCAAAACCAGCGGGAACAGCGCCTCCCAGATGCCCAGGGACGGAGCAACCCCGCCACCCTCAGGATCGTCCCGGCTGGTTCCCAGGAGGCATGGTTCCGCCTGAGACGGCGCGGCTGACAATTCCGTATAGGCATCCGCAAAAACCCGGGCCGCCACGGGGTTCGACAGATGGACGTTTTCTACCAGGATCGCCCCGGGAAGTCTCCGATCCAGGGCCGCGGCAAGATAGCTTTCCAGAAGGCCGGACAAAAATTGACCGGCTTTTTTCACCGCAAAGGGGGTAAATTCATCCTCCAATCGTTCTTTAAAAAGAAAAGCAGCCATGGCGTTCAGGGCCTCACGCTTTTCCGGGAGGATGATGTCCTGAACAGGGCCTTCCAGGGCGTCGGAGAAACAGCTCAACCCGGTCCCGCCGCGGCCGAAGCGGAAAGCCAGGGCCGGAAAATCCTGCGGGATCCCGAACCACTCGGCAAAGGCTTCCCGGCCGCCGCTAAAATCCTGGACAACAAGCAACGCGTTCCGGTCCCCCCGTTCCGCTAAGGCGGCTCGGATCGCCCCATCCCGGGGACAGCTTTGTAAGGGCGGGCCGTCCTCAAAAGAGGGCCGGGCAAGGGGCGTAAGTTCCCGCAACTGCCCATAGTCCGCAAGATCGCCGTTAAAAGGGGGGACGTCAAAAACCGCATAGGGCTCAAGAATACTCCGCAGGGCTTGGGAACACCAGATTCCGGAGGCATGGGAATTCACCCCCGATGTTCCCCGGGAATCTTCTCCCGCCCCGCCCCCGGAATTTCGGGGCAGGCGGTTCAGCAGCGCCTGGCCGTTTTCCGCTATATCCCGGCCAAAAACACAGGTATGCCCGTAAAGCTCCGGAAGGGCCCGCTGAACCGCCTTCTGCACAGCTTTAATGACCAGGAGTATATCCAAAGCGAACCCTATGGTATGATCTTCAAAAGAGGCGGTGATATAGCGGTGCTCCGCTTGGACCCTGGCGCCGGAAATTTCCGTTGCCCGGATGATGGCATTTTCCAAAGAAGTTATCAGTTCCGGCCTGATTCGGCGAAGTTGGGACTGAAAGTGCAGCGAAAACAACATTTGTACCATTCGTACTTTATGGATAGACCAGAAAAACGGAATGGTCAAGGGTGAAAGTTTAGTTTCCGGCGCTAATATATCATTTCAATGATTTTCTTTCACGAAATTTTGACGATGGGGACAAATAT
>JAIROB010000018.1 GCA_031257695.1 Treponema sp.
CCATTCTTCTTGACAGAATTGAGCCTTTCGGAACTTGGAATTACAAAATCCGCTACGCTTAATGGGTCATGTTATTATTTTACAATTCCTAACCGCCTCCTATGGCTTAAACCGGGATATGCCTTCCCCGGAGAAATGGGGATTCGCCCAGGACCTGCAAGGTAAAATCGGCATTGGACAGTCCCTGAATCCTTGGTGGCTGCATACCGGCAAAAATCCCTATACGACGGGAGCCGCCCTGCAAACAAACCTTGCAAGAAACGATTATAACGCTGCGGTCAAAGCGGCCCTCTCTTCTTGTGTAGACGCTTATATTTCTTTACGAAAGGCGGAACGCGGCCGGGACCTGCTTAATGAAAGAATATCCCTTTATGAGGAAATGCTGGCCGCCTACCGGCAGATGCGGAATACCGGAGGTGTTTCATGGCGGGAATTACAGAATATACGAAAAGATAAGTGGGAAGATGAAGAAGCTCTTTTTTCACTGGAACAGAATATAAACACCTTACAATCGGAACTGTATCAGCTAACAAGAATATACGCCAGCACGGTCAGCGCTGAACCCCGGCTCTCCCTTAATAACCCCATCTGGTCAAAGCTTTTTCTTAATGCACAAAGGGAAGAAATACAACGGCTTGAGGAGACGAATGTACATTTTCAGAAAGAAAGCCTTCTTCATGAAAGGTTTATTTCACGGCAAAGTAACGCCCCCCTGGTAAAAATTGAATTTGGGTCGTCTTTTAATCTGCCGGTAAAAGAAAAGGACGCTTTGGATGACGCCTGGCATAAAGACAGCTTTACCGATAATATCCTTAACAACTGGTCATTAACGATCAGTCTCGACCTGTCGGGCCTGCTGTCTCCGCTCAATAAAAAAAATGAAGCATCGTACCGGTTGTCACAAACCGCCTTAGATAAGCTATTGGAAAACATATATGCTAATAAAGAAAAGGGGGAAATACAGCTTGCCGCTATTATAAACCAGTTGGAAGAATATGTTGCCCGGCTCACGCTTATTATCCATGAAGAAGAAAAAAACATACAAGACGATAAGATACTGTTTGACGAAGGCGCCTTGACCGAACTGGAATACCGCCAGTCTTTGCTGGAATACCAATCAAAACAGACGCTCTTGGAAAATTTTACCGACGACCTTTGGCTGTATCAATTCATTCATTCTTTTTATCCGTAATAAGGGGTATTTTTGTACATATATACTGCTTTAGCCATAAAAATGCCAATTGCCTAAAGACAAAAATAAACGAGTTCATAACAATTGCTGAAGAAAAGATAGGGATACTATTGGCAAAGCGATTATTCTGCGTATTATTACTGCTATTTGAAATTAACCGGAAGATCATTGTCGAGAAGCTGGGGGTCTCCCGGGCAACCGTGAAAAATACGACGCGTTAATAGGGGCGGGAAATATTCAGGATATATTTGCGGACACGATCTATCGCCGCAGAAGCGGGTAGGGCTGATATTCCTTCCGCCGTACTCCCCGAATCTGAACCTGATAGAGCGTTTTTGGAAACTGGTGAAAGCGAAAGTACTTAACGCGGCCTACCACGGGACATTTGAGGACTTTAAGAGAACAATAGACGATTGTGTTTCAGGATCGGATGGAAGAACCTGTAACAATTTTTGGAAAGCATAAGAAAGAAACGGCTTCCCTTATTTCTGAGAACTTTCAGTTGTTCACCGATGTTTATATATCGGCCGCTTGATGATATTTCCATACCTAAAGCAGTATATACCGCTTCCCAAAAATCGGTTCCCGGCTTCCTGTTCACTTCAAAAATACATCCTTGAATTAGGATAACACTCATCCTTTGACAGCAGTTCCCCCATTGCTTTGCTCTTCTCCATGGTAGTTTATCGGATTTGTTCGTGTAGCTCGTGAGGTCCTATGTGGTTACTCTAAAATGAAAAGTCCTGAATTTCCGTTGACAATGCGAATGCTTGACAAATACATTCATTTGCATTATAATATATATACAAGTCTTTTATTTTGTAGGAGCTTATCATTATGGCGACAATACAGATTCGTGTGGATGATACCACGAAAGTGGCAGCCGATTCACTTTTCAACGCCCTCGGACTTGATACCTCAACGGCGGTGCGTATGTTCATATCCGCTTCGCTTGAGTATGACGGCATACCTTTTCCGATAAAGCGTATCAGCGCAAAAAAACCCAATGCGGAACTTAGCGAGGCCATGGAAGATGCGCGCTTGCACAGAAACCTCCACGGGCCATTTGGCACAGCGGAGGAAGCGGTGGGATCAATGCTGGAGGAATGACCTGTGTTGCGAATCGTTTGCACCAACAAGATGATGCTTAACGCTTCCCGATATAGTGCGTTTAGCCTCAGTTTGGTGGATGATGATTTCAGAATTATCAAATCTCATATCCAATCACCCCCAGTCTTTTGCGGATTTCATCCTCCAATTCATGTGACCGCTTAAACATCTCCGAAAGTTCGCCCGTCAGCCGCGTCATCTTCTCTTCGATATGTTACCACGATTGGCGGGTAATATCAAAGAAAAAGGCAGGCACATAAGAAACACGCGACGGGCTCTGCGGAGAACAGCATCTGGCGCATGGCTAAGCTCCCCGGAAACCAGTTTTTCTATTGTGTCCGGTCAGCTGAACGCCGATTCCTTCGACGGCTTAGCATATTTCCTTGCCCTGTAAGGACTTACCTACAGCCAAGGCCGGGAATCGAACCCGGGACCTACGCATTACGAGTGCGTCGCTCTACCGACTGAGCCACCCTGGCGGAACTGCCCGGAAGTGTCCCGGGCTATCTGAGACATACTATAGCAAATTGAGCGGGGGAAAGGCAAGGCGGGCTTTGAAATTCCACTGATTTTTTCCATCCCGACTAAAGCAAAATGAGGGGGCTTTCCCATAGCTTCTTTAGGGGGGGGGAACCCCAAAGGAGCGTTATGATTACCCGTTTTATTCGCCAGGCCGCCCTGACAGCGGCATATATCCGGGAATACCTGTTCCCCATGGGCTGCCCCATCTGCGGCGGCGAACTCCTGGACCGGGACGAAGCCTGGATCGGCCTATGCGGCCCCTGCAGGACGGGCCTGGTTATAGACGACGAAAGGCGCTGTTCGAGCTGCGGCCGGCCCCTCATTTCAGAGCAGGGCGCGTGCATGCAATGCCGGGGACAGGAGGAATCGGGAGCCCAGGGCGCCCATATTTTTGACGGCGCTTTTAGCGTTTTCCCCTATGCCGGCAAATACCGGAAGCTCTTACGCTCCTATAAATTCGGCAAAAACCTTCCCCTGGGCAATTTCCTCGCGGAGCGCATTGTGGAAGCCCTGGGGAGGCTTTCCCCGGACGCGCGGGAGGGGGTTCCGGTCCCGGTTCCGCCCCGGCCGGGGAAAATACGCAAAACCGGCTGGGATCAGGTGGCTTACCTGGGAGGGCGCCTTGCAAAGCTGGGGGAGCGTTCCCAAAGCTGCCTTAAACGGCTGCCGTCGAAAAGCCAGAAGGAGCTGGACAAGGCGAACAGAAAAACTAATCTTATGGGAAGAATAATCTGTGTCAAACCGCCGCCGAAGGTAGCGATACTGTTCGACGATGTGATTACCACCGGGGCGACCCTCGACGCCTGCGCGGCGGCGCTTAAAAATGCCGGCGCTGAAAAAGTGTACGGGGTATGTTTGTTTTACGATTAGCGTTCAGGCATCTTTGCGCTGAAACGCTACAGGCTCTAGAGTTTTTCCGCCTTGAATACATGGCGGGGTTTTACCAGCTCCTCCTGGGAGGCTATGAGCAGCAGTTCCCGGCTGCCCGCCTTAAAGGTGGCGTCCATGACGCCGAAGATGGAGCCCGCGGTGAGTTCCAGGGTGTCCCGAACGCTGCCGGTTTCCAGATAACGGGACAGAAAGAGCGCGGCGGTCACATCCCCGGACCCGGCCATTCCCGCTCCCAGGGGAAGCTCCGGGGTGCGGACCCTGTAGGCCGAGCTCCCGTCTGAGGCCAGCATTTCAATGTGGTCTTCCACGCCCCCCTGCTCCCGGTAGCTGGTTACCAGTACTACCCGGGGGCCCATGGCGTGGATGATGTCTATGGCTTTCCGGGCGGCGGCCAGGGTGGAGGTGTCCAGGGCGGCGAGGGCCTCCAACTCGAACTGGTTGGGGGTGGCTATGTCCGCCATGGGGAGCGTTTCGTTTTTAAACATCCCCGGTATGTCCGCATGAACATAGAAGCCCCGGCCCACATCGCCCATCACGGGGTCGCAGCAATAGAGCGCGGCGGGGTTGAGCGCCTTGACTTTTTGCACCGCTGCCATGACAGCGCGGCCTACCCCGGCATCCCCCATGTAGCCCGACAGAACCGCTTCGCAGTCCCTGAGAACTCCCCGGTCTTCAATGCCCGCTACCAGTTCCTCCGCGAGGCCCGCGTCCAGGACCTTGCCCCGCCAGGAGCCGTAGCCGGTGTGGTTGGAAAATTCCACGGTGTTTACCGCCCAAACATCCCGGCCCATCCGCTGGAGCGGAAAAACCGCGGCGGAGTTTCCCGCGTGCCCGTAGGCCACGTGGGATTGAATCGATAAAATTGCCATTACCCTTCTCCTTTTTTGTTGATCAGCCGCGCCAGGAACGCGAGGGGCCCCTTGCGGGCGACGCCGTATTTTTCGGAAAAATCCCTGGCCGCTTCCCGCAGCGAAAAGCCCAGGCCGTATTTTTTTTTAAGAAAATCCCAGTGCGTTACAATCCAAACGTAGAGATCCCCGGAGGTCCTGCCGGGAAAATGCAGGTACAGCCGCTCCTCCTGGATGATGGCTATGATGGGTTTATACACCTGGTTATACCAGGAAACCAGGGCGTCGGAAAAGGGTATTTCCCCGGCGGCCTGCTCGTTCATGTAGTATTTGTGCACCAAAATATGGTTGTAAATGACATCATAACGGCCGGCGGAGCTAAAATCCAGATCCGCGCAGTCCGTGAGACGCAGAAAACCGGTTTTTTCATAAAAGATCTTTTTCTCGTACTTGATCAGCGCGATCCGCAACTCGTCCTGGGTCATTGAAGGGCTGATGGGGATCTCGCTGGAGAGGCTGATCACCTCCGCGTCGATGATCTCTACCCCCTGGGAATGCGCCACCGATACCCGGTGGTTGCCGTCCCGCACAAAGTACACCCCCCCTATCTCGTACAGTTGAATGGGGGGCAGGATGATGTTTTTGAGCCGGGCAATGTCCACCCGTTCCCAGCGCTGCCGGAGGTGTTCCGACCGGGGGAGAAAGTACTTGTTAAAATCCCGGTACCGCCCTTCGCTTCCCACGATAAGATTAATGGGAACCGTCTGCATGCCCCGGTAGGTTTCGTTTTTCGGTTTGAGGATTTCCTTAACATCGTTGAGGGACAGGAGCCTGTCCCTGTCCATGTTCATAAAATGCCGCAGCCGGTGCAGCAGGGCCCTCCCCCGGGCTCTGCTAAAATCATCCGATGCCTGCTGTATTTGATGCATATCGCTCATGGCGTTATTTTTGTGCCTCTGTGTCTATGATACAATGGCTGTAGGCGTTTATTACCTGGGTTTTCTTATACTCCGTGGAACGCACTTCGGAAAAGTCGTACAAATGGATATGGCCGTGGACCAGGTACCGGGGCTTAAAAACCCGCATGAACCAGAGAAAGGCCTCAAAGCCCCGGTGGCAGAGGTCCTCCCGGTCGTGGATGCCCCGGGGAGCGGCGTGGGTCAGGAGCACGTCGAGAAAACGTCCCCGGAACAGGCGGTTAAAGAGCAGCGCCGGAATGAGGCGCAGAATCCGGCAGCCCATCTGAAAATTGGTGTACTGGTTCTCCCCCCGGTTGTACCGCATGGAGCCCCCCAGCCCGGCTACGATGAGATCCCCCTCCCTGACTACCCGGGAGCCCACGTGGACGACGCCGTGCCCGTTGTCCCGGCCGGCGGCCTGTTCCGCGAAGGTCTCCACATGGTGGTTCCCGAACACGAACAGCAGGGGCTTGTTCAGGCTGGAAACGACAAAATCCAGATAATCCAGGGGAAGATCCCCCGCGCTGAGAATCAGGTCTATGTTCTTAAAACGTTCTTTTATTGACTCCGAGTAAACCAGGGGATCAATCTGATCGGAAATACAGAGGATTTTCATATTTAAGGCTGTTCCAAAACTTCAGTTTTTGGAACAGCTTCCTTAGATTTACTAAAAAAACCGGGCTCTGACCGGTTTTTCCAAGAGCTTGTTCCGAAACCAACAGGGTTTTGGAACAAGCTCAATTGTCCCCCGCTATTGCCGATAATTACCTTGACCATTGGTTTTTCCAATTTAACAAGAACATATTTTATTGTAGTATATGCAAAATGCCCGGTTCTGACCAGTTGGAAAGGCCGGGGGTCCGGGGGTATTGAACCCCCGGAGAGGGGAGCTGCCGAAGGCAGCGGGGTGCCCGAGGGGGCGTCCCCCTCGGCTGGGGGTCCGGGGGCATCGAGCCCCCGGAGAGGGGGTAGCGTAAGACGTGCGAAGCACGGCTGAAGCGAGGGGGAGACTTCCCCCCTTGAGAAACCGGGATTTGGAGGAACGGCGGGTGTTTTTCGGGAAGAGGGCCTTTGCGGCGCTTTGTTTTTCATGCTTCTTCGCTGGGAGCCTCTACGGGCAGAGTTCCTTTGCCCAGGGGGAGGAGCTTTTTCTTCGCAACAAGCCCCAGGAAGCGCTGGTCTACCTTGAGTCGGCCATAGCGGAAAACCCCGGCCAGATCCGGGCCTATCTCTACCTGGGGGTTGCCTACCAGCAGTTGAACCGCCTGGACGAGGCTGTCGTTGTGTACCGCCGGGCCCTGCCTATCGCCGGTCCGGATACGGCGCTCATAGCCTTTAATCTGGGCAATGTCTACTACGCCCAGGGAAACCTCACCCAGGCGGAGGATCTGTACACCCAGGCTCTGGAGGCAAACCCGGGCTACGCGGCGGCCTACCTGAACCGGGGAAACGCCAGGCTCGCCAGGCAGGCCCTGCAGGACGCGATTTACGATTATGAAGCCTACCTCAACCTTGAGCCGGGGGCGGCCAAACGGGGCAGGATAGAACAGCTTATATCGGCGATCCGCTCGGACTTTGCAGCGGCGGAACGGGAACGCATCCAGGCCGAGGCGAAGGCGTCCGCGGAAACGGATCGAAAACGGCGGATCCTGGAGGAGGCAGCGGCTTCTCTGCAATCCGCGGCGGAGGACACCAAGGGGCTTTCCTCGGGCAGCGAGGGGGGGCTCGGTTACGAGGGCGAATTTGAACTGGAATAGGACACAGTGATGGTTAAGAAAAAAGTGATTGCCGGCGTATCCGCGGCTGTGCTCGCGCCGGCGCTGATAGCCGCCGCGGTTTTTTTTATCGCCGCTCCACAGCGCCATGAAGCGAAGCTGCGCGCCAATTCCCTTGCCCTGGCCGGGGAGTACCTTGCCCAGGGCGAATACCAGCGGGCGCTGGATATTCTGGACCGCCTGCTGATAGCCGACGCGGGGGATGAGGATGCCCGGGCCCTGCGGGATGAAATACTCCGGTTCCGGCGCCTGTCCGCCGCGGCGGAGGGGGAAGAGGCGCCCCCCTCCCCTCCCCCGGCTGAGGAACCCCCGCCCGCGGCGGAGCCGGCGGAGCCTTCCGCCGCGGACGCGGAGAGGGCCGCGGAACTGGCCGCGGAGCGCGCCGCGGAAGCGGAACGCCGCAGGGCGCAGGAGGAGGAGCTGGCCAGGAAATCCGCGGAGAAGCAGGCGCAGATGCGGGAGGCGCTGGCCCTGGTTGCCCAAGGGCGGGAAGCGATAGGCCGGAACGACCTGGGGGCCGCCCGGAAAGCCTTCGGCGAGGCCCTGGAGCGGATGCCCCAGGGGGAGGACCGCTTTGAGGCGCAGGCAATGACGGAGATAGCCGAAGCCTGGTACCAGGCCTTTGCCCGGCAGCCCGGCGCGGCCGAGGGGCGGGAAGCGGCCCAGGAGGCCGGGGCCTACGCCCGCCTGGCTATTCAGAAGGACCCGGCCCAGGCGCCGCCCCACTACACCCTGGGCAGGGTAAGCCGGGACCTGGGCAGGATCGAGGACGCCATCGCGGATCTGGAGGAGGCGGCGCGGCTGGACAGCGGCAATTATCTCTATGTCTTTGATCTGGGCCGCTCTTATTTCACCAACCGGGACTATGAGGGCGCCCGGCGATCCTTTGAAGCCGCAACAAACCTGAACCGCGGCTTCGAGTCCGCGTGGTACAACCTGGGGGGCGCGTACCGCGCCCTGGGCAGGCCGGAGGATGCGCTTGCCGCGTACCGCAGGGCCGTGGGGGCTAAGCCGGACTACGCGGTGGCGCACCGGGAAATAGGCCGCATCCTCAACGCGGGGGGCGATTTCAGGGGCGCGGCGGACGCCTTTGCCAGGGCCCTGGAACACGCTCCCGGGGACACGGCCTCGGCGCGGGAACTGGGCGCGGCGCACATGGCCGGGGGCGATTACGCTGCCGCGGAGGCGGCCTTTGACCGGGCGCTCCGGGCGGCTCCCGGGGACGATCAGACCAATTACAATATGGCGGTGGTTAAGCTCAACCTGGAAAAGGGCGCCGAGGCCCTGGCTTACGCGCAAAGGGCCGCGGATATTGTTCCCGAAAGCGCCCTCTACGCCTATACCCTGGGGCTTGCCGGGGAAGCCTCCGGGGACTTTGAGGCCGCGGTGGCCGCCTACGGCCGGGCGATTTCCCTGGACGCGGCCTACATACGCCCCAGAATCAACCTGGGCAACCTGTACCTGGACAACGGCTTTGCGGAACAGGCGCTGGACCTGCTCGCCGCGGCCTACGACCGGGATCCCGCTTCCTTTGAAGTAAACAACAACCTGGGCGCCGCCTACGCCAGGCTTGAACAATGGGGCCAAAGCGTGGAACACTACAGAAAGGCGCTGGAGGCGGAGCCGGGCAGCCCCACGGTCAGGATAAACCTGGCCCGGGCCCTGGTGGGGTCCGGGGCGCTTGACGAAGCCCGGGACGCCTACCTGGAATGTCTCCGGCTTGACGCGGCCAACTGGGACGCCCGGCTGGAACTGGGCAAGACCTATGTGAGCCTGGGAGACAAGGATTCGGCGAAACGTTCCCTCCAGGAACTGATTAGCCGCAACCCCGATTATGCGGGAAAGGCCGAGGCGGAGCGGATACTCTCCGGCCTGTAAGCGTAGCAGCGCAGCAATACTACTTGTGCTGATGGAGGAACCCATGAACGCTATTATCACCGTGGTGGGCACGGACAAGGTGGGCATCATCGCCGCGGTGAGCGCCTTTCTGGCGGAGCGGAACATCAACATTGAGGACATTACCCAGACCATACTGTCGGGAAACTTTGTGATGATGATGATGGTGGATCTTTCCCTCAGCGCCCAGCCCCTGGAAGTGGTGAAGGAGGAGCTCGCCAAAAAAGGGGAGGACATGAACGTTTCCATCAGCATCATGCACGAAA
>JAIROB010000060.1 GCA_031257695.1 Treponema sp.
GATATTGTTACCATGGCCGACGACACCGCTGCGAAGGCGAATCCCTTCTTCTCCGTGGAGATGTATAAGGATATTTTCAAGCCGGTGTACGATAAAGTTACCAAGCCCGCCCGGGACAGAGGCATACTGGTGGATTTCCACAATTGCGGCCACTGCGAGGCTTTTGTGGACGACATGGTTGATTTCGGCGTCAATTACTGGAACCCCTGTGAATCTTCCAATAACCTTGCGGCGATTCAGCAGCGGCACGGCAACAAGATCGTGCTTATGGGAGGCTGGGACTACAACATCACCCTTGAGGATTCGGAAGAAACGGTGCGGGGTTATGTGCGGCAGTACCTTGACAGATATGCCAGAAACGGCGGGTTTATCGCCTCGGCCTTTGCGGGCAACTTTATGTCCGGACCCGAGGAAATGGCCAAATGGGGGCCCGTCAACGGCTGGATCCAGGACGAGCTCTACACTTACGGCGAGGCTGTTTACAAGTAGCCCGTAGCTGTCACGCCTCGCTCAGGAACGCTATGTAGCCCTTGTAAGTGGTGTACAGGTCGATTTTGCTGATCACCTCGAAGGGGGAGTGCATGGACAGCACCGGGATGCCGCAGTCCAGAACCTCTACCCCCAGGTTGGCCACATCCAAAGCGATGGTGCCGCCGCCGCCCCGGTCGACCTTGCCGAGCTCGCCGAACTGCCACTGGATTTTATTCCGGTTCAGGATGCTTTGGACGTACTGGACGTATTCGGCGTTGGCTTCGCTGCCCCCGGCCTTGCCTCCCCTGCCCGTGGCCTTGGACAATACGATGCCCTTGCCGAAGTGGGAGGAAGTTTTTTTGTCGTACACCGAATCGTAGTTGGGATCAAACGCGGAGTTTACGTCCGCGGAGAGCATACAGGATTTCCCCAGGCACTGCCGCAGCGCTATTTCGGAATAGTCCTCCATGGTCTTTGTGCCCAGGTAGGCCACAAAGTTTTCAAAGAGCCGGGACTGGGCGCCGGTGTTGCCCATGGAGCCTATCTCCTCCTTGTCCGTGAGCAGGCAGACCACGGTCTTTTCACAGGCCCCGTCTCCGGCCGCGGCCAGCGCTCCGTTGATCGCCGCAAACGCGCAACTGCGGTCGTCGTGGCCGTACCCCCCTATCATGCTCCGGTCCAGGCCCAGGTCCCGGGACTTGTACGCCGGGACGAACTCAAACTCCGCCCCCGCAAAGTCCTCCTCCAGCAGGCCGTACGTTTCGTAGAGCAGGCGGAGCAGGTTGAGCTTCACCTTGTCCTTGGCCTTTTGGTCCTTGTAGGGCCGGGAGCCGGCCAGGATGTCCAGGCCCTCGCCGTCTATAAATTCCGAAGCCTTCTTCGCCATCTGCTCCCGGGCCAGGTGGGGCAGCAGGTCGGTGATGCAGAACACCGGATCCCCCTCCTCCTCACCTATGCAGATCTCCCGCTTAACGCCGTCCTTGCCGACCAGGGCGCCGTGCATGGCTAGGGGCACCGTAAGCCACTGGTAGTGCTTAATGCCCCCATAGTAGTGGGTGTCGAACAAGGCCAGATCCGCTTCCTCGTAGAGCGGGTTGGTTTTCAGGTCGATCCGGGGGGAATCCACGTGGGCGCCCACGATATTGAGCCCCTCGGTAAAGGGCTTGCGGCCTATCACCGCAAAGACCAGGGACTTGCCCTTGATATTTTGATAAACCCTGGCGCCCGGCTTCAGGGGGCCCTTTTCCTTCAATAAAACATTCAGATCCTGAAAGCCCTGTTCCTTGAGCGTCGCCAGGGCCTGGCTCACACATTCCCGTTCAGTTTTGCCCTGATCCAGAAAACGCCGGTACCTTTGGGCGAAGGACTCGACCTCCTCAAGCTCCTCCCCGGAAGCGGCGTCCCAGCAATTCTTTAAGTCAAAAAACAGCTTCTCCGACAGCAGTTGGCCCTCGGTTTTTTTATCCTCATCATTGCTTGTCATCGGCGTACCTCTCAAACAGCCTAGCGGTGTTTACAAAAAAAAACAACCCCGCCCCCTATGGGCCCGGTCGGGTTTCCGGGGCTGCGCTTATACTGTGTGTGGGGTCCTGGTCCGGGAAGCGCCCGCCGCCCGTTTTCAACCTATGGGCGCCCCCGCTGACCCATCATGGAGCGATGTTCCTGATAGTTTCAATATCAAGGCCGGTGATTTTCCGGATTGTTTCCAGGGAAAGACCCTCCATCAGAGCGCTTCGGGCGATTTCCTCCCGGCCCTTTGCCAAGCCTTCTTCCCGGCCCTCCTCAAAACGAACCGCCAACGCATCGTCCCAGTTCCATTCAGTAAACAACATATTTACTACCTCCGAGCTATGCAGCTCCAGAAATTCCTTCAATATCCCACGGCCTATGCAGTATTTTACCGCCGCCTTTACCCCTTCCTCCCGGCTCCCCAGCTCCTTCTCATACTCACGCGCCTTCCCTATGAACTCGCTGTACCCGTCCAGCGTTTTGCTCCGCCCCACCAATTCGCTGTTGTGCCCTTTGTTGATATTTATCATCCGCACTGTCAGCTCCAAATCAGGAGGGCCCGTATACCCCAGCTCCGTGAGGTCCGCAAAGGCGTCGGAGAGTTTCAACCGGGTCTCGTCGGGGTAGTCCGCCGGTCCGTTGTACAGCACGAAACATTCGGGCCGGGGTATGGTCAGCAGCTTGCTCTTATAAACATCCCTGTTGTCGATGATTTTTTCATAGAGCCGGGCGAGGTACATAAGGCAGCGCAAGGGCATATTAGGGTTCACCGTGGATTGATGCTCAAAAATCACCACCAGCCTGTCAGGGCACACAAAGGAAAGGTCGTTGACCCGTTCCATGAAGAGCGCGTCATCCAGGGTGTTGATGGTGATGGGCAGGTCCGGGGGCAGGGCGACGCCTTCCAGGGCGTTGTAGAGTTCCCGCAGGGTTTCGGGGTTGTTGAAGAGGAGCGAGAACACGCTGTCTTTGTAGGAGCGGTTTACAGCCATAGCAGTCTCCAGGTTGATTGTAGGGGGTTTTGCCGGGTTTTTCAATATCGCCCTGCCCGCTCTGCCCCTCTTTTTCAGCCGGCAAATTGCCCGTAGAGGCTTTCCCGAAACCTCAGTTTTTGGGAAAACCGCCTTATTCTCGAAAAAACCCTTGCGGTATTGCCCCCGGAGCGGTACACTAGTGGTATAGCATGAACCATTCAGATAAAACCCGCGATGAGACGGCGGTCTTTTCAGACAAGTCCTCGTTTAAAGAAGTGATAGACCGGACCTTCGACCGTCTGTGGGACAGGAAGGTGCAGCTCTCCATCCGCCACATCCGGGAGTTGGAGGAACAACTCAGCGCCCTGGAGTTGGAGTTGGACATGATGATAAAAGAGGGCTGACCCGGCGCCTCAAGCCCCCCCCATGGCCTAAACTTGACCCGCAAAAGATTGCTTGCCGGCGAAAGACCGCCCTCCGTCCTTGGCGCCGTAGTTTTTTTGCTGACTTTTGTCATTATCACTAAAGCAAAACAGCGTTTCGTCCCCGTATAGGGGTATGAGACAGAAACGTTTATTCGCAGGCGGGTTTAATACCCAAGAACCCGCCTTCCGGCGGGGGAGCCTCTGGGGCGGTTTTGAATCGGCTAACGTATTGGTTTGTGGGGGTATTAAACCCGCATAAAATCCATACCTATCAGAACCAACCATACCCCGTCCGCTCTGCGGCG
>JAIROB010000083.1 GCA_031257695.1 Treponema sp.
ATCTTTTCCTGGAGGGGGGGGTGGTGGTTTCCACCAAGTCCCGGATTCCTTCGGAGAACCAGGTGTTCACCGCCCGCCGGAACGCCCTGGTCCCGCCGCATATCCCCATTGTCGTGCTCATCAACCGCGGCTCCGCCTCGGCTTCGGAGATTGTGGCGGGGGCGCTGAAGGACCGGGGCCGGGCTTTTCTGGTGGGGGAAAAGTCCTACGGGAAGGGCTCGGTGCAGCAGGTCTATCCCCTGGACAAATCGGGGTTCAGGATTACCACTGCCCGCTACTACACTCCCAGCGACGCGAACATAGACAAAATCGGCATTCCCCCGGACAGGGAGGTGCTGTTCCCGGAATTTTCCGACGAGGAAGCGGAGAAACTCAACGCCCTGATAGCCGATAACAGGATCCCCGAATTTGTGGGGTCCCATCCCCAGGCGGACGCCGGGGCGGTGGAGGGCTTTGCCCGGGAGCTGAACGGCGAATACCACATCGATCTTTCCCTGCTCCGCCGGTTAATCAGGAACGAGCAGAACCGCACCTCCATTGCCCCGGTCTACGATCTGGAATACGACGTGCAGCTCCAGGAAGCGGTCAAGATCTTAGATGGGGGAAACTACGGCAGGCTGATGCAGGCTACCAAAACCCTGCGGGAATTGCAGAACGAAGCGGCCCTGGAGGAGGAGGCCCTGGCTTCGTAGCGGGTGGCTCATGGAGGAACATGAAGCGTTTCATCCTGCCCTCTCTGCCGGACGACCGGGGGTTCGTCAGACTTACGGGCAGGGACTTCCACTATCTGGTCCGGGTCCGGCGTTTGCGGGAGGGGGCGGTTTTTGACGCGGCCCTTCCCGACGGCCGGGCGGTCCGGGTCCTGGCGCTGTCCCTGGCGGATGACTGCCTGACCGGGGAATGTCTGCCCGGCGTCTTGCCCGACGAAACGGCCCTGCCGCCTATCATCCTGTTCCAGGCCATGCCCAAGGGCGCCAAGCTGGACCTTATTGTCCGGCAGGCGGTTGAGGGGGGCATAACCGAAATCCGCCCCTTTGTCTCCGCCTATTCCGTGCCCCGCATTGCCGGCGATGCCTCCCCGGGGAAGGGGGGTATGTCAAGCCGGGTGGAACGGTGGCGGCGGATCGTCAAAGAGGCCCGGCAGCAAAGCGGGTCCTCCACGGCTACTGAAATCGCCGCCCCCTGCTCGGTGGAGGAGTTGCTGGAATACTGGGAAACCCTGAAGAGCCGGCACGAGCGGCCCAGGGGCATTATCCTGCACCCCCAATCCGCCGGCCCTCTTGCCAAGGGTTCCTTCCACAGTTACCTTTATGGCAATCCCGATTTGGTTGTTCTTGCGGTCGGCCCCGAGGGCGGTTTTTCGCCCGGGGAGGTTTCCCGTTTTGCGACGGCGGGTTTTAAGCCCCTGGTTATCGGAAACACTATTTTACGGACCGAAACCGCTTCGCTCTACGCGGCGGCGGCGGTTCGGGTTATACTTTTGGAGAACGCGGCATGGACGCTGGCAGCGCCTTGACGGTGGAGCGGATCAACATCCTTAAAATTCCCCTGGATATTGTGTCTCCGGAGGCGTTGACCGGGCGGGTGTGCGAAATGCTTGCCCCGGAGCAAGACGGGCGGATAAGGGGGAAGAATCTCATCCTCCTGTCCCTGTGGGATCTGCTGCGGGCCAGGGGAAACGGCGAATACCGGGATTTTGCGCAGAAGGCCTCCATGATTCTCCCCATTTCAAAGAGCCTTGTGGGGGGCGCCCGGTTTTTAACCGGGAAAACCCCGACCCGGTATATGCCCTTTGATTTTGTCATCAACCTGCTGACCATCCTGGAGGAGCGGGAGCTTTCGGTCTACCTTCTGGGCTCGAAGGCCAGGGTCCTTAAAAAAGCGGAAAAAAAGGTCCGCCAGACCTTTCCCAAACTCCGCATAGTCGGCCGCTTTGTGGGCAATTTCCGGCGTCAGGACGAGGGCGCCATCCTGGAGGCTATACGAAAGGCCGCGCCCGCGCTGCTGCTTGTCGGGCAGGGGGTCCACGGCGGGGAGCGGTGGATAGTGCGGAATACCGGCGCCCTCAACGCCGGCCTGCGGCTCTGGTGCAGCGACATCTTTGACGTCTTTGCGGAACGAAGAAAACGCCCCTCCAACGCCACCTTTGACCGGGGCCTGGAATGGATAGGCTACTGCTGCCAAAACCCCCTGCGCCTGTTCCGGGTTTTCCCCTATTTTTACTACAAATTCCTGCTCCTGGCATACCGGGTGTTTAAGAAAAACTGATGCCTTGGTACAGCAATTCTCATTGTAACCACGAATTCTCAGTTTAACCACTAACAAAATAACATAGGACCTCACGAACCCCACGAACAAATCCGACAGGATACCATAGAATTGTCCGTTAAACTGGTTCGTGTCGTTGGTGTGGTTAGGGGTTCGTCTAAAATGAGAAGTCCTGCTCTGGTTGTGCTTTTTTGGCTAAATTCGCCACCTTGACGAAGATGTTTTCCAGATACCGGCCCTCGTTGAGGGTCAGCCCCGCCCGGGCAAAAACATCCCTGAGGAATTGCTCCTGCTCCTCCCGGCCTTTCTGCTTGTAAAACCCCAGGCCGGCCAGGGTGTTGGTTACCGACCCGACCAGGCTGTCCAACTGCGGCAGGTTCAGGGGCGTCCAGGAGCCGGC